>CAYWOF010000080.1:0-10925 GCA_964459825.1 uncultured Phycisphaeraceae bacterium
GATCATCTATCCGCCTCCGACCAGGGTGACGATTTCCAGGCGGTCCCCCTCGGCGCCCCCGGCCGTTCGCGAGGCGATCCGGCGGCGTGCGGACGAGGCGTCGCGCCGGGCGGCGGCCCTGGCGCGGCGCGATGATGAGGACCGGGCGACGATCGAGGCCCGGCGCGACGCGATCGGCGAGGCGCTGGCCGGGTTGGCCCGGTCGCGCGGCGTCCTCCGGGCCTACGGGCCGGTCGGAACCGGCGCGGCCTTCCAGGATCGGGAGGCCTAGGCGTGCACGGCGGAACCGAGACCGCGCGAGGGACGGGCGCCGCGCCGATCGCGCCGGCGGATCTGGCCGAGCTGCTGGCGTCGTTCAACGCGGTGACCGAGCGTCTGCGCGAGACGCACGAGCGCCTGCATCGCGAGGTGGGGGCGCTCAAGGAGCAGCTGCGTCAGGCCAACGAGCAGATCGAGCGATCCCGACAGCTGGCGGCCCTGGGCGGGATGGCCGCCGGGATCGCGCACGAGGTCCGCAACCCCCTGGGCTCGATCGGGCTCTACGCCCGGATGCTGGAGCAGGACCTAGCCGATCGGCCCGGGCAGCGCGAGACCGCGCGCCGGATCGGGCGAGCCGTGCGGACCCTGGATGCCGTGGTGGGGGATGTCCTGAGCTTTGCGCGCGAGGCGAGGGTGCGGCGCGAGCTCTGCGACGGGGCCGAGCTTCTGCGCGAGGCGCTGGAGGCGTGCCGTCCCATCCCCGAGTCGATCCGGGTGGAGAGCCACGGCGCGCCGGGCGCCGGTGCGCTGGTCGAGTGCGATCCCGCCCTCATGGGTCGGGCGCTGACGAACATCGTCCGGAACGCGATCGAGGCCATGACGGAGGCGCCGATTCCGTGCGCGGGCCACGTGCTCTCGGTCGGGGTGCGCCCGGCCGGCGCGGGCGGTGCGCCGGAGGCCTGGCTCGCCTTCGGCGTCTCGGACACGGGGCCGGGCATCCGGGCGGACGTGCTGGAGCGCATGTTCAACCCGTTCTTCACGACCCGCGCCAGCGGGACGGGCCTGGGCCTGGCGATCGTCCACCGGATCGTGGACGCCCACGGGGGACGCATCGCCGTGCGGAACCGCGCCCCGGGCGAGGGTGGGGGGGCGATCTTCGAGATCCTGCTGCCGCGCCGTGCGGCGGCGCCGACCGGTGTCGAATCCCCGGGTGAGCCATCGGAGGGCGCGCCCGGCGCCAACGCGAGGGAGGTTTGTGCATGAGCGTCGTACTCGTCGTGGATGACAAGGAGCTGATGCGGGACAGCGTGGGCGCCACCCTGCAGCGCGCCGGGTTCGAGGTGATGACGGCCGACGGCGCGGACGGCGCGATCGAGGCGGTGTCGCGCCGGCGCCCGGACGCGCTCGTGACGGACCTGCGCATGCCCGGGCAGTCCGGGCTGGAGCTGCTGGAGCGGGTGCGCCGGATCGACGACGAGCTGCCCGTGGTGGTCATGACGGCCTTCGCGGGCGTGGACACGGCCGTGCAGGCGATCAAGCTGGGCGCGTTCGACTACATCACCAAGCCCTTCGAGGGGGACGAGCTGGTCATCGCGATCAAGCGCGCCATCGGGCACGCGGCGCTGGCGCGCGAGAACGCGGTGCTCCGCGCGGGGGGCGAGGCGGAGGCCGTGGCGCGGGCCGCGACGGACGCCTCCGGGCGGACCGGGCTCGATCGACTCATCGGCGCCTCGCCCGCCATGCGGCGCGTCAAGGAGCAGGTGCTGGCGGTCGCCGAGTCGCAGGGCACGGTCATGGTCTGCGGCGAGTCGGGTTCGGGCAAGGAGGTCGTCGCGCGGGCCATCCACGAGCTCTCGCCGCGCCGCAGCGCGCCGTTCCTGGCGGTCAACTGCGCCGCCCTCTCCGAGTCGCTGCTCGAGAGCGAGCTCTTCGGGCACGAGCGCGGGGCGTTCACGGGCGCGGAGCGCCTGCGCAAGGGGCGGTTCGAGCTGGCCGATCGGGGGACGATCCTGCTCGACGAGGTGAGCGAGGTCGGGCCCCACGTGCAGGCCAAGCTCCTGCGGGTGCTCCAGGAGCGGGCCTTCGAACGCGTGGGATCGAGCGTGACCATCGGCGTGGACGTGCGCGTCATCGCCACGAGCAACCGCGACCTGGTGCGCGCCGTGGCGCGAGGGGCCTTCCGTCAGGACCTGTTCTTCCGGCTCAACGTGCTGCCGATCCACCTTCCGCCCCTGCGCGACCGGCCGGAGGATGTCCCGGCCCTCGCCGAGCGCTTCGCCGAGGACTTCTGCCGACGCGAGGGACGTCAGCCCGTCCGCTTCGACGCCGAGGCGCTGGCGCTCATGCAGGCCTACCCGTGGCCGGGCAACGTGCGCGAGCTCCAGAACATCTGCGAGCGCGCCGTGGTCCTGATCGGGGCCCGTGACGAGCGACTCGGGCGGGGGGCCGAGGGCGTGCGCTCGCTCGGACGAGACCTGATCGAGCCCTGGCTGGCGGCGACCGGGGCCTGGCCGGCCGGGGCGGGCGTCGCCGAGTCGGTGGCCCTCGTCGAGCCCAAGCCGGTCACGCTGTCGAACGGCGCCCACGGGCTGGGAGCCAACGGCGTGCCCGTCACCGGGCACGGCTCCGCGGCGCCGGGCGCCCATGGCCACGGCGCGCCGCCCGAGGCCGCCGGGCGCGTCCGCCTGCTCGAGGAGATCGAGCGCGAGGCGATCGTCGAGGCCCTGCGCCGGTTCAACGGGCACCGGCAGAAGACCGCGCGGGCCCTGGGGATCGGCGTGCGCACGCTGGGCCTGAAGCTCAAGAAATGGAAGCAGGACCGCCTGGTGGCCGAGTCCCTGTAGGAGGGGCCGCGGCTGGTCCGCCGTTTGCGAGGAGCGATGTCCGGTGTTCCTTGGCGACCTGCTCAACTCCGGCGCTGCGCCCGCCCTCGAGCTGACCCTGCGCTTCGCGGGCCAGCGCCACGAGATCCTGACCCACAACATCGCCAACCTGACGACGCCCGGGTTCGTGCCCCGCGACGTCTCGGTCGGCGCGTTCCGAGAGGCGCTCGCCCGGGCGATCGAAGACCGCCGTGAGGGCCCGGGCCGGGGGGCGGCCGGCGCTCTGGAGTTCCCGGACACGGGCGAGATCCGCGCGTCGGGCGCCACCTTGACCCTCGAGGCACGGTCGGCCCCCGAAGGCGTCCTCTTCCACGATCGCGGCCAGCGTGACATCGAGCGGCTCATGGCCGACTTGGCCGAGAACACCGCCGCCCACCGCGTCGCCGGCGAACTCCTGCGGACCCACCATGCGCAGATCACCGCGGCGCTGGCCGAACGCGTCGCCTGATGAAGCGACCTGTTTCCCCCCTGGGGTCGCCCCGGGGAGGCCCTGACCGGGAGATCCCATGTACGGAGCGCTCGAGATCTCGACCAGCGGACTGATCGCCCAGCGCACGCGGCTGGAGGCGATCGCCGCGAACATCGCCGGCAAGGACGCCCTGGTGGACGCGAGCGGCGCGTACAACCCGTACCGGCGGCGCGAGGTCATGCTGGCCGTTGGCGACCCGAACGCCGCCACGCCCGAGGGCCGGAACCTCGGCGTCCACGTGGCCCGGATCGTCGCCAACGAGAACGCCCTGAAGATGCGGCACGACCCGACCCATCCCTTCGCCGACGAGGGGGGCTACGTTCGGGTGCCCGACATCGACCCCGTGACCGAGCGGGTCAACGCGATGGAGGCGACGCGGGCCTACGAGGCGAACATCGTCGCCGCGGAGGCGACCAAGACCATGATGGCACAGGTGTTGCGGCTGCTGGCCTGAGCGGGGCACCGAAGGCGCGGGAGTGGCGGATGGCCGACCCATTGGGACTGATCGGAGCGGCGGGGGGGGCGGGAGCCGGGCAGCCCGTGCAGGGTCCCGGGAGGGCGGAGGGCCGCGCCGATCCGGGCGCTCCGAGCTTCAAGGACCTGCTGCTCAAGAACCTGGATGAGGTCAACCGCCTGCAGCAGGACGCGACCCGCGCGACCGAGGACTACCTGACCGGTCAGCGCACCGACCTGGAAGGCGTTCTGACGGCGACTCAGAAGGCCGACACCGCGTTCAAGGCCCTCCAGGCCGTGCGCAACAAGGTCATCCAGGCGTACGAAGAGATCCAGCAGATGCGCGTGTAGGGGGGGCGGTCGGGGCATGGGGGAACCAACCCCGGGACGCGACGCGCATGATGGGCGCATCGAGCGCAAGTCCTGCCGATCGCCGCGCAACACTCAAGCGCCCCGGTAACTCGATCCGAAGCTATCAGGCCACGGCGGATGCCCCACCGAGGAGGTTGGGGCGTTGCGCCGGGGTGGATCACGGCGCGGGGACCCGCGCTCGAGGGACGCCGCGGAGGCGGTTTGGATGGACCAGCTGCGCCGGGTATTGGCGACGATCAAGGCCCAACTGGGGCGTCTGGGAACCACCCAGAAGCTCCTGATCGGGAGCCTGGTGGTCATCGTCGCGATGTCCCTGTTCGTCGTCGCGCTCTACGCGGGTCGTCCCGCGCTGGTGCCGCTCTGGCCGGGGGCCACGGCCGAGGAGCAGCAGCAGGCCCTGGCGTTCGTGCAGCAGGCCGGTTACGACCATCGCGTGTCGGACACGGGCGAGGTGCTCGTGCCGGCGTCCACCCAGGCGCTGGTGCGCGGGCGCATGGGCCAGAAGGGCCAGCTCCCCGGCAACCTTTCCGAGGTGATGCAGAACATCCTCAAGACGCCCTCCTGGCTGAACACCAAGGAGGCCAACCACAAGCTCTACAACGAGATGCTGCGGGCCGAGCTGGCGGGCTGGATCTCCAACATCGAGGGGATCCGCGATGCCGTGGTCTTCGTGGACATCCCCGAGCCCTCGGGCCTGGGGCGGCCCAAGTCCCGGCCGACGGCGTCGGTCACCCTCTTCACGCAATCCGGGCGCGCCCTCCCGCAGGCGACCGTGGACATGGTCGCCCGGATGATCGCGGGCGCCGTGTCGGGACTCGAGCCCACGGGGGTCGTGGTCAGCGAGGGCAACGGCACGCCCCGCCAGGTGACGGACGGCTCGAGGCTCGCGCCCTCCACGTACCTCGAGTACGCGGCCACGACCGAGCAGCGCTTCAAGGAGAAGATCCAGAGCCTGGTGGCGCACATCGATCCCGCCGCCGTGGTGGAGGTGACCGCCGCGGTCAACATCAGCCGGTCGCGGACCGAGGAGCTCAAGTACGCCCCGAAGGATGCCGGCACGATCTCGCTGCCCAAGCGCACGACCGAGTCCACGACGACCGATGCGCCCGGTGCTTCGGGGGCCGAGCCCGGCGTCCGCTCCAACACCGGTGCGGACATCAACGCCGGCGGCGCCCCGCGCGGCGGGGGCAAGCAGACCCAGGAGGAGAGGGAGAGCGAGAACTTCGCCGGGTCGCGACGCGACCTGATCGAGAACCCCGGCGGCGAGCCCACCTCGCTGGTGGCCACCGTGGGAATCCCGCGCGAGTACATCGTGTCGCTCATCGAGAAGGAGCGTCCCGCGGACGCGGGCGCCGGTGCGCCGGCCGATCCCGCGCCCCCGACGCCGGCCGAGATCGACGCGCGATTCAAGGTGGAGCAGGCCGCCATCGAGGCGATGGCCCGTCCCCACCTCAAGACGCAGACGCCCGAGGGCAACCCCGTGCAGGGCGAGGTGGTGGTGTCGCTGCTCTCGGGGTCACCGGTGCCGGGCCTCGGATCGGGGTCCGGCGGCGCCGGGCGCTCCGGGTTGGCCGCCTCGGGGGGGATCGGCGGAACCGTGGGCACCGTCCTGGCCGTCGGCGGGGGCCTGATCGACAAGGCGGTGCTCGCGGCCCTGGCCGTGGTGGCCCTGGGCATGATGCTGATGATGGTCCGGCGCGCCGGGCGCAAGGCCGACATGCCCACCGCCGAGGAGCTGGTGGGCCTGCCCCCGGCGCTGAACACCAAGAGCGACCTCGTGGGGGAGGCCGACGAGTCCGAGACGGCGATCATGGGCATCGAGGTGGGCGAGGAGGAGATCAAGGCCGACAAGCTGCGCGAGCAGGTTTCCGACCTCATCAAGAAGAGCCCGGACGTGGCCGCCAAGCTGCTCAACCGCTGGGTGACGGTCGAGGAGTAGGCAGGAGCGGGGCCCGCCGGCCCCTCGGATGACCATCGTGCCCCGCAAGCCCAACGACAAGCTGCCGACCGACCCGGCCGAGCTCGACGGCGTGACCAAGGCGGGCGTGCTGCTCCTGGCCCTGGGGTCGGACGACGCGGGGATGCTGCTGAAGCAGCTGGCGCCCGAGGTGGTGGAGGCGGTCACCCGCGAGCTGGCCAGCCTGGGGCGCATCCCGGCGGAGCTGACCAGCGCCGTCGTCGAGGAGTTCTACAACCTCACGATGGCGAGCCAGTACGCCAACGAGGGGAACCTCGAGTACGCGAAGGAGATCCTCAAGACCTCGCTCGACCCCAAGCAGGCCGACCGGGTGCTCCAGCAGATCCAGACTCAGGTGCAGAAGAAGCCCTTCTCGTTCCTGCAGCGCGCCGAGAGCGAGAACCTCCTGACGTTCATCCAGGACGAGCACCCGCAGACGATCGCGCTGATCCTGTGCCACCTGCCGCACCACAAGGCCTCGGAGATCCTCGTCGGGCTGCCGATGCAGAAGCAGATCGAGGTCATCAAGCGCGTGGCCAACATGGAGCAGACGAACCCGGACGTGATCAAGGAGGTCGAGCGGGGCCTGGAGGTGCGCCTGGCCAACATGCTCATGCAGTCGATGGAGAAGGCGGGGGGCGTGCCGACCGTGGCGGAGATCCTGAACCTGGCCGATCGGGCCACCGAGAAGTCGATCATGGAGGGTCTCGAGACGGAGGACCCCGACCTCGTCGAGCAGATCCGGCGGCTGATGTTCGTCTTCGAGGACATCCTGCTGGTCAACGACAAGGGCATCCAGGCGATGCTCAAGGAGGTGGACAACGACGAGCTGGCCCTGGCGCTCAAGACCGCCTCGGGGCAGCTGCAGGCGAAGATCTTCACCAACATGTCCGAGCGGGCGGCGACGCTCATCAAGGAGGACATGCAGTACATGGGGCCGGTCCGCGTGAGCGACGTGGAGGCGGCCCAGCAGCGGATCGTGGACATCGTGCGCCGCCTCGAGGAGGCCGGCGAGGTGGTGATCGAGGGGCGCGGCGGCGACAGCGAGCTGGTGGTGTGAGGGGGCCCGCACCATGGCGCTCATCCGGAAGACCCAGTTCGGCGACGCCATCCGGAGCGCGGTCGTGCTGGACCTGGGCGACCTGGCCCGGCAGGGCGAGCGGCTCCAGGAGGCGGCCCGCGCCGAGGCGGAGCGGATCGTGGCGGAGGCCCGGGCCGAGCGGGAGCGCCTGCTGGCCGGAGCGGCGGAGCGGGGGCGCGCCGAGGGCTTGGCTCGGGGCCTGATCGAGGGGCGCGAGAAGGGCCGGGCGGAGGGGCGAGCGGCCGCCCTGAAGGAGTGGGGGGAGCGCCTCGCGACGCTGGAGCGGCGCTGGGGCGAGGCGCTCGACGCCTTCCAGGCCTCGCGCGACGACCTGCTCGTCCGCGCGGGCCAGGACGTGCTGCGCCTGGCCGGCGCGATCGCGGAGAAGATCACGCGCCGGGCGGTCGCGCTGGACGAGACGGCCGCGGCGGCGCAGCTGCAGGGCGTGCTGGAGCTGCTCGCTCGGCCGACGCGTCTGGCGGTCTCGATCCACCCGGACGATCGCGAGTGCGTGGAGGAGGCGCTGGCGGCGTTGACGCAGCGGCTGGCCTCGGCTCGCCACGTGGAGATCGTGCTCGACGACACGCTGGAGCGCGGCTCGTGCGTGGCGCGGTCGGGCGCGGGCGAGATCGACGCCTCGATCGGCACGCAGATCGAGCGCATCGCGGAGCTGCTGCTCCCGGACCGGCGCCCGGCGGGGCCCGCGTCCGGCTCCGGGCCGGAGAGGTCGGCGTGACGGCCCTGACGGCCGCCATCGAGACGGTGCGCCTGGCGCAGCCCCTGCGGATCAGCGGAACCGTCTCGGCGCTGCGCGGGCTGACCCTGATGGTCGATGACCTGCCGCTCCCGGTTGGCTCGCTCGTGCGGGTGGTGGGGGCGGGGTCGGTGGGGGCGGGGGGCGGCGCGCGCCACGCCGGGGCGTTCGGCGAGGTCGTCGGCTTCACGCGCGAGCACGCGATCGTGATGCTGCTGGGGCAGACGGTGGGGATCTCCGTGGGCGACCGGGTGGTGGGCGAGCAGGTGGCCCAGACGGTCGGCGTGGGCCACCGGATGCTGGGCCGGGTGCTCGACGGGCTGGGCCGCCCCATCGACGGCAAGGGGCCGATCCGGGAGACGGTCGCGCGCCGCATCAACCCGGAGCCGATCCCCTCCCTCGAGCGCCGGCGCATCACCCGGGCGCTGCACACGGGCATTCGCGCGATCGACCTGATGGCGACGCTCGGACGCGGGCAGCGCATCGGCGTCTTCGCGGGCCCGGGCGTGGGCAAGTCCACGCTCCTGGGGTCCATCGCGCGCGGCGCCACCTCGGACGTGAACGTCATCGCCCTGGTGGGGGAGCGCGGGCGGGAGGTGGGCGATTTCCTCGCGTCCAGCCTGGGGCCCGAGGGCCTGGCGCGCTCCGTCGTGGTGGTCGCCACCGGGGACGAGTCCCCCCTGCTGCGCATCCGCGCGGCCCTGGTGGCGTGCACGATCGCCGAGCACTTCCGCGACGCGGGGCGCGACGTGCTGCTCATGATGGACTCGGTCACGCGCTTCGCCCACGCGCAGCGCCAGGTCGGGCTCTCGGTGGGCGAGCCGCCGGCGACCAAGGGATACACGCCGAGCGTGTTCGCCGCGCTGGCCCTGCTGCTCGAGCGCGCCGGCGCGCTGGGGGCCGGGGGCTCGATCACGGGCCTGTACACGATCCTCGTCGAGGGGGACGACCTCACGGAGCCGGTCTCCGACGCGGCCCGGGGGATCCTCGACGGGCACATCATCCTGTCGCGCCGGCTGGCCCAGCGGGCCCACTACCCGGCCATCGACGTGCTCGACTCGGTCAGCCGCGTCGCGGACGACGTGTGCGATCCGTCGCACCTGGCGGCCCGGCGCCACGTGCTGCGGCTGCTGGCCGCGTACCGCGACGTCGAGGACCTCGTGCAGATCGGCGCCTACGCCGCGGGGAGCAACCCGGAGGCCGACGTCGCGATCGAGTACCGGGCCCGGATCCTGGACCTGCTCCGCCAGGAGCGCGACGAGCGGCCCGCGTTCGAGGAGGCCCGAGGCGTGATGGTCAAGCTGGCCATGGAGTCGGGGGATGCGCTCCATCGGCGCCTGACCGCGAAGGGACGCTGAGCCGATGGCCCGATTCCGCTTCAATCTGCAGGCCGTGCTCGACCAGCGCCGGACCGTCGAGCGGGAGCGCCAGCGCGAGGTCGCGGTGCTGGAGCGGGAGCGGGCCCGCGTGGAGGACCTCATCCGCGAGTGCCAGCGGGGGATCGAGCGCGAGCGTCGCGAGCTGCGCCGGCACGTCGGGCCCGGGGAAGTGGCGCTGCGCGACGCGCGCCTGCAGGCGGCCTCGGGGGCCCGCCTGGTGGCGCGGGCCCAGCAGGCGGTGCTCGAGCTGGCGGGAGTCCACCAGCGGCTCGAGCGGGCCCGGGTCACGCTGCTCGAGGCCTCCCGGCGCCGCAAGGCCGTGGAGATGCTGCGTGAACGCCGGTTCGAGGAGTGGCGCTGGGAGCAGAACCGGCTCGAGGACCGGGCCATCGACGAGTTGGCGGTGATGCGCCGGGACGGACGCGGAGAGACGCGATCCCCCGGCGCCGGAGGTTGACCGATGCGCACGCTCTGGACCATCCTCTCGACCCTGGCCGTGGCGAACCTGCTGGCGCTCCTGGGCGTCGCGGGGTGGCTCAAGGCCACCGACCGGATCAGCGCCGATCGCCTGGAGAAGATACGGCTCGTGCTGGCGAGACCCGTGGCCCAGGAGCGCGCGGAGGCCGAGCGCACCGAGGCCGAGTCGCGCCGCGAGGCCGAGGCCGCGGCGGAGAAGGCCAAGGAGGGCTCCGTTCCGCTCTCGTCGGGCGACCTGCTCCGGGTCAAGCTCCAGCTGAGCGAGGCGGATCGCAAGCGTGTGGAGGCGATGGAGTCCGAGGTGTCGAACCTGCGCCAGCTCCTGAGCACCGAGCGCGAGGCCCTCGACGCCGAGCGGACCCGCCTGGAGTCCGAGAAGGCCGCCTTCGCGGCCATGCGCGAGGACATCGTGAAGAAGGAGGGAGACCGTCAGTTCCGCAAGGCGCTCGCGACCTACGAGGGGCTCAAGCCCGATGAGGCCAAGCAGGTCTTCCAGCAGCTGATCACCGAGAAGAAGACCGACGATGTCGTCTCGTACCTCAACGCCATGGATGAGGACCAGCGCACCAAGATCGTGGCCGTCTTCGTGGAGGAGGACCCCAGGGTGGCCGCCGATTTGCTGGAACGACTCCGGACCCGCGGCATGGTGTCGCGCGGTTCGGGACTCGAGCCTTGATCACACCGCCGGCGATGCCGGATCCAACCGGGGCGATGGGGGCTGGGCGAGGACTTCGCGCACACGGGTCGACGCCGGTGCCGTTCTCGCTCGCGCCCGGGCGTGCTCGCTCCGAATCGGGGGCGCGGCAAGCGCGCGATCCGCGCAAGGTCGGCGCGGTCGATGAGGCGCCGCTTGCGCTCGCCGGCCTGGCGGATCTGCGGTCGCTCGGGGCGCAGCTGCTGGCGGGTCCCGCGCGCGTGGCGGTGGCCGAGCTGGCCTCACGAGCCGATCGAACACCCTCCGGCGCCGTCGCACTGGCGCAGCGGGCGCTGGATCGTGCGCGTTCGGGCCCACCGGCCGAAACGATGGAACTCGCCTCCGGCCCGGAGGCGGCGGAGCGGACGGCGCCGCGACCAAGCCCGGCGGATCATGCCGGGCCCTCGATGGCGCCCGATCAGGCGGCG
>CAYWOF010000081.1:0-1754 GCA_964459825.1 uncultured Phycisphaeraceae bacterium
CATCCCGACCCCAACCGGTTTTTTGTTGACGCCGATTTGGGCAACAGTCCCGCGCCGAATTCAGGGCATCGGCCCTTTTCCGGTTGTGTTTCCGCCTTTCGAGCGTCTTATTAGCGGCATGACCCACGCCGCGCCCAACTCCCCCCGCCCTCGGCCCCGAGGCTCGGGCCCGCAGACCCCGGAATCCCCCGCCCACGGGGCCCTCCCGGTCCTCTCCCCCGCCGACTCGGCCCTCCTCAACGCCTGCCTCGCACAACCCGGGGACCTTCCCTCCCTCGCGGCCCGGCTCTCCCTCCCCGTGGACGCGATCCTCCGCGCCCTCGCCTCCGAACCGCTCCGCGCCTACCTCGCCGCCCTCGGCGCCCTGGAAGTGGCCGCCTTCCGGCGCGCGACGCTCGACGAGCTCCGGCGCCGTGCCACGAGCGCCCCGACCAGCGCCGATCGCCTGCGCGCCGCCATCAACGGCCTTCGCCTGCTCAACCGCCGCCCGCCCCGCCTCCCCATCCCACCGCTTCACCGGTCCAATCCCCCCTCCACGCACCGCTCACGGCGCACCGCTCTCCCCTGCATCCCCCACGCCCCTCACCCACAGCTCATGGAGCGACCACCGGCTCCCCGTCTGCACGTAGCTCCGGCCCTCCGCCGGCCGCCGGAACCCCAGCCGGCGCGCGATCCGCACGCTCGCCTCGTTGTCGGGGCTGATCCACGCGTGGACGGCGTGCAGGCCGAGGCCCCGCGGCAGATCGTCCAGGGCGTGCCCGAGGATCGCACGCACCCCCTCCGTCCCCAGCCCACGCCCCGCCGCGTCCGAGGCCACCCACCACGTGGCGTCCGCCTTCGCCTCCAGCCCGCGCGAGATCGCGTTGAGGTTGAACACCCCCGCCAGCCGCCGCCCGCCGGGCAGCGCATCGTTCAGGATCGCGAAGCGGCGCTCCGCGATGCCCCGCGACGCCCCCTCCTCCGCCTGGCGCACCAGGCGCGCGAACAGGTCCTCGTCCGTCTCACCCTCGAGATGAACGGGCGCGAACCGTTCCAGCTGCGCGCGGCTGCGCGCGACCGCATCCAGGAACTCGTCGCGATCCCCCGGCGCGGGCGCCCGCAGCACCATCCGCTCCGTGGCCAGCACGGGCGGTTCCGGCCCGATGCCCCGCCCCGCCGCGACCTCGATGGGACGGGCCGGGGCCAGGCCGCCGAGGCGCGCGCCCACCGAACTGGTTCCATCCACACGCACGGACGTCTCCTGTACGGTGTATCGGTCCGACGGCCCGTGGCCCCTCCAGTGGGCCCACTACGATCCCCGGATGCCCACCGAGCGTCTGCGTTCGTTGATCCAGGCCGAGTGGCCGGCCCTCGTGGCCCTCCGCCACGACCTCCACGCCCACCCGGAGCTGGCCTACGCCGAGACCCGCACCAGCCAGACCATCCAACGCGAGCTCAAGGCCCTGGGCGTCGAGTTCAAGGCCGGCCTGGCCCGCGGGACCGGCATCGTCGCGCACCTCCCGGCGGCGGGTCCGACCGGACGCGGCGCCGGCAAGGGCGAGGGACCTGCCGTCGCCCTCCGCGCCGACATCGATGCGCTGCCCATCACCGAGAGCACCGGCCGCCCGTACGCCTCCAGGACGCCCGGCGTCATGCACGCCTGCGGGCACGATGGCCACACGACCATGCTCCTGGGCGCGGCCCGGGTCCTCCGGAAGCTCGACACCCGCCCCAACCCGGTCACCCTCCTATTCCAGCCCGCCGAGGAGCACGGC
>CAYWOF010000081.1:1764-10916 GCA_964459825.1 uncultured Phycisphaeraceae bacterium
CCGGCGATCATTTCATGCTCGGCGATCACGCGTGCGCGGAGGGCGCGCTGGCCGGGGCTGGGGGTGGCGGCGTCGGCCCCGAGGTCGGGCGGATCTACGGCCTGCACGGCTGGCCCCAGCTCTCGCTCGGCACGGTCGCCACGCGCCCGGGCCCGCTCCTGGCCGCCACCGATGACATCGACGTCGCCATCGTCGGGCGCGGCGGGCACGCGGCCTACCCGCACAACTGCCGCGACCCCATCGTCGCCACCGCCCACATCGTCACCGCCCTCCAGACCATCGCCAGCCGCTCCGTCGGCCCCCTCGACAGCATCGTCGTCACCATCGGGATGGTCCAGGGCGGCTCGGCCAACAACATCATCCCCGACCGCGTGCGCTTCATCGGCACCGTCCGCACGCTGCGCCCGGAGACCCGGCGCCTGGCCAAGGAGCGCGTGCTGGCGATCATCGAGCAGACGGCCGCGGCCCACGGGTGCGGGGCCGAGATCGACTGGCAGGACGGCTACCCCGCCACCGTCAACGATCCCGCCGAGACGGAGCGGTTCTTCTCCATCGCCCGCGACGCCCTGGGCCCCGAGCGCGTGCAGGTGGTCGAGACGCCGACCATGGGCGGCGAGGACTTCGCCTACTACGGGCGCCAGGTCCCGGCCTGCTTCTTCTTCCTGGGCCTGCGCCCGCCCGGCGCCGATCGCCCCGCGCTCCTCCACCAGCCGGAGTTCGACTTCAACGATGACGCCATCCCCACCGGCGTCGAGCTGCTCTGCCGCCTGGCCCTCAGCCCCGCCTGACCGGCTCCGAGGAGCGCGATGACCGCGCCGGCCCCCGCCACCACCGAGGCCGTCTTCCAGGCCCGCGGTCTGACAAAGGTCTACCGCATGGGGGAGGTGGAGGTCCACGCCCTGCGCGGCGTGGACCTGGACCTCTTCGCGGGCGAGTTCGTGGTCCTCCTCGGCCCCTCGGGGAGCGGCAAGTCCACCCTGCTCAACATCCTCGGCGGGCTCGACGTGCCGACGACCGGGTCGGTCCGCTACCTCGACCACGACCTGACCCGCTTCGACGACGCGGCCCTCACGCGCTACCGGCGCGAGCACGTCGGGTTCGTCTTCCAGTTCTACAACCTCGTGCCCAGCCTCACCGCGCGCGAGAACGTCCAGCTCGTCACCGACATCGCGCGCCGCCCGATGCCCGCCGCCGAGGCCCTGGCCCTCGTCGGCCTGGCCGACCGCACGGACCACTTCCCCGCCCAGCTCTCCGGCGGCGAGCAGCAGCGCGTGGCCATCGCCCGGGCGATCGCCAAGCGCCCGGACGTGCTCCTGTGCGATGAACCGACCGGCGCCCTCGACGCCCAGACGGGCATCGTCGTGCTCGAGGCGCTCGAGCGGGTCAACCGCGAGCTCGGCGCGACCACGGCCGTCATCACGCACAACGCCGTCATCGCCTCCATGGCCGACCGCGTGGTCTCCCTCTCCGACGGGCGGATCGCCTCCGTCCAGACCAACGCGACGCGCGCCGGCGCCCGGGAGCTCTCGTGGTGATGCTCGCCCTCCACCGCAAGCTCCTGCGCGACCTGGCCCGCATGTGGCCCCAGCTGCTGGCGGTGGCGCTGGTGATGTCCTGCGGCGTGGCCACGCTCACGATGTCGCTCTCGACGCTCGCGTCGCTCCAGGCCGCGCGCGAGCGCTACTACGAGCGCTACCGGTTCCCCCACGTCTTCACGCACCTCAAGCGCGCGCCCCTCAGCCTGGCCCGGCGGATCGCCGAGATCCCCGGGGTGGCGCGGGCCCAGGCGCGGGTGGTCGTCGATGTCAACCTCGACGTGCCCGGCATGGCCGAGCCGGCGGTGGGACGCCTCATCTCCGTGCCGGACCGCCCGCCCTACGGCCTCTCGGAGCTGCACGTGCGGCGCGGGCGTCTGCCCGAGCCCGGCCGGGGCGAGGCCGCCGTGAGCGAGGCCTTCGCCGATGAGCACGGCCTCCAGCCGGGCTCCACGCTCCGGGCGGTCATCAACGGCCGCCTGGAGGCGCTGCGCCTGGTGGGCGTGGCGCTCTCGCCCGAGTACATCTACCAGGTGCGCCCGGGAGAGGTGCTCCCCGACGACCGGCGCTTCGCCATCCTGTGGATGCCCCAGCGCGAGCTGGCGCCCGCCTTCGACCTCGACGGGGCGTTCAACGACGTGATCCTGGCCCTCACGCGGGGCGCCTCGGAGGCCGACGTGATCGCGCGCCTCGACCGCCTCACCGCCGAGTACGGCGGGCAGGGGGCGTACGGGCGCGCCGACCAGGTCTCGGACAACTACATCAGCAACGAGCTCGACGAGCTGCGGGCCATGGCGATGCTCCCGCCGACGATCTTCCTCTCCGCCACGGCCTTCATCCTCAACATCGTCTTCTCGCGCCTGATCCGGACCCAGCGCGAGCAGATCGCCGTGCTCAAGTCGTTCGGGTACGGGCGCGGCGCCATCGCGCGCCACTACCTCGGGATGGCCCTGGTGGTGGCGTGCGCGGGCTCGAGCCTCGGCGTGACCCTGGGCTGGACCCTGGGACGCCACCTGACCGCGATGTACGCGCAGTTCTTCCGGTTCCCCTCCTTCGACTTCCACCTCGACCGGCGGGCCGTGCTCATCGCCCTCGGGGTGGCCGTCGGGGCGTCGATCGCGGGAACGCTCGGCGCGGTCCGGCGCGCCGCCTCCCTGCCCCCCGCGCAGGCCATGCGCCCCGAGGCGCCGCCCGACTACCGCGCCACCCTGCTGGAGCGCCTGCGCCTGCAGCGCCTGCTCACGCCGGCGGCGCGGATGGTGCTGCGCCACCTGGAGCGCCAGCCCGTCCGGGCCCTGCTCTCGTCCATGGGGATCAGCCTCGCCATGGCCGTGCTGATCGTCGGCAGCTTCGTGCACGGCGCGCTGCTGCACCTGATGGACTTCATGTTCTCCGTCACGCAGCGCCAGGACGTGACCGTGACGCTGGTCGAGCCCGCCTCGCCCCGGGCCGGGCACGAGGTGGCGCGCTTTCCGGGGGTGCTGGCCAGCGAGGAGTTCCGCGCCGTGGCGGCGCGGATCCGGGCCGGGGCGCGCTCGCGCCTGCAGGGCGTGACCGGGCTCGTCCCCTCGCCGCGCCTCAACCGCGTGGTGGACGACCGGGGGCGCGCCGTGCCCATCCCCGAGGAGGGCCTCCTCCTGAGCGACATCCTGGCACGCCTGCTGGGCGTTCGCGCCGGCGACCGCGTGGTGCTGGAGGTGCTCGAGGGCCAGCGCCCCGTCGTCGAGGTTCCCGTCAGCGCGGTGGTCACCACCTACGTCGGGACGGCGGCGTACATGGACGCCCGGGCGCTCCACCGGCTGCTGGGCGAGGGCGCGGTGATCTCCGGGGCGTTCCTCGGCGTCGACGCGGGCGCGGCCCCGGGGCTGTACACCGAGCTCAAGCGCACGCCCGGCGTCGCGTCCGTGACGGGCAAGCGGGCGGCGCTCGACTCCTTCCAGGAGACGATCGCCGAGAACATCCTGCGGATGCGCCTCTTCAACGTGATGTTCGCGACCGTGATCGCCTTCGGGGTGATCTACAACAGCGCGCGGATCGCCCTGGCCGAGCGCGAGCACGAGCTGGCGACCCTGCGGATCCTCGGGTTCACGCGGCGCGAGGTGTCGGGCGTGCTGCTGGGCGAGCTGGCGGTGCTCACGCTGGTCGCCATCCCGCCGGGGATGCTGCTGGGGCGGGGCCTGGCCGCGATCGTCGTCGCGGCGCTGGGGGGCGAGACCGTGCGGATCCCCCTGGTCGTCCTGCCCGGCACGTACGCCTTCGCGGTTACAGTGATCCTCGGGGCGGCGTTCGTCTCGGGGATGGTCGTGCGGCGCCGCCTCGACCACCTCGACCTGATCGCCGTCCTGAAGGTGCAGACGTGATGAAGATCCTGCGGAAGAACGCGCTCGTGCTGCTGGTCGTGCTGCTCGCGGCGGGGGCCCTCTCGGTCGCGCTCTGGCCTCGCGCCGTCGAGGTGGACGCGGCCGAGGTCCGCCGGGGGACGCTGGTCGTGACGGTGAACGAGGATGGCCGGACCCGCGTGAAGGAGCGGTACCTGGTCTCCTCGCCGCTCTCGGGGCGCCTCGCGCGGATCACGCTCGACGCGGGGGACGCGATCGAGGCCGGGAAGACGCTCCTGGCGGTGCTCGACCCCATGGACCCCGCGCTGCTCGACCCGCGGGCCCGCGCCGAGGCCGAGGCCCGCGTGCGCGCCGCCGAGGCGGCCCTCGAGCGGGCCGAGCCGGGCGTGGCCCGGGCCGATGCGGCCCTGGAGCTGGCCCAGAACGAGCTGCGCCGGCGCGGCGAGATGCGCGCGGCCGGGGGCGGCACGGACTTCGAGCTCGAGAAGGCCCAGGCCGCCGAGCGCATGGCGACGGCCGAGCGCCGCGCGGCGGGCTTCGCGCGGGACATCGCGGTGTTCGAGCTGGAGCAGGCGCGCGCGGCGCTGCTCCGGACCAGCCCGGACGGGAGCGCGGGCGCGGACTGGCGTTTCGAGATCCGCTCGCCCATCGACGGGCGGGTGCTGCGGCTGCTCCAGGAGAGCGCCGGCGTGGTGAGCCCCGGGACCCCGCTGCTCGAAGTCGGGAACACGGCGGAGCTGGAGATCGCCGTGGATGTGCTCTCGAGCGACGGCGTGCGGATCCGGCCCGGCGCGCGGGTGAGCATCGAGCACTGGGGCGAGCGCGAGCCGCTCGAGGGGGTGGTGCGCCTCGTCGAGCCCTCGGCCTTCACCAAGATCTCGGCCCTGGGCGTCGAGGAGCAGCGGGTGAACGTGATCATCGACTTCACGGGCCCGCCGGAGCGGCGCGAGGGGCTGGGGGACGGGTTCCGGGTCGAGGCGCGGATCGTGACCGACGAGCGGGAGGGCGTGGTGCTGGCGCCCGTGGGGGCGCTCTTCCGGCCCGGGGGGGGCGGGGACCGCTGGGCGGTCTACGCGCTGGCCGGCGGGCGGGCCCGGGTGCGCGAGGTCGAGATCGGCCTGCGCAACGACATCGACGCGGAGGTCGTGGCGGGATTGGCCCCGGGGGAGATGGTGGTGGCGTACCCCGGGGACCGGGTGCGCGAGGGGGTGCGGGTGCGCGTCCGCGAGGGACGCTGAGAGGGAGGCGAACCCTCGTTCGTAGAATGGGTATGTCCGAGGCACGCGAACAACGCCTGTCGCGCCTGCTGGCCAAGGCCCGGGCCCTGCCCGGGGTTCCCGGCGTCTACCTGATGAAGGACGACAAGGGGTTGGTGCTCTACGTCGGCAAGGCGGCCCGCCTGCCCGACCGGGTCTCCTCGTACTTCGTGCCCAGCGCCGACCTCGGCCCGCGCAAGCAGCCGATGCTCGACCTGGTCGAGGACTTCGACATCCTCGAGTGCGAGAGCGAGTGGGAGGCCCTGCTCGCGGAGAACCGGCTGATCAAGGACACCCGCGCCAGGTTCAACGCGAGCCTGACGGATGACAAGACCTTCCCGTA
This sequence comes from uncultured Phycisphaeraceae bacterium, assembly GCA_964459825.1. Lineage (GTDB taxonomy): Bacteria > Planctomycetota > Phycisphaerae > Phycisphaerales > UBA1924 > CAYWOF01. Next base: position 7,238 of record CAYWOF010000081.1, read on the forward strand.
CCTGGCGATCACCCTCCACGAGGAGTTCCCGCGGGTGTTCGTGACGCGCGAGCCGAGCGCGCCGGCGCTGCGCGGGGCTAAGGTGCTGGGCCCGTTCGTCAACGCCGGGGCCCTGCGCGAGGCCGTGCAGCTGCTCCAGCGGGTCTTCAAGTTCCGCACGTGCGAGCTGGAGATCCGCGAGGGGGATGAGGGGCGGCGCCGCTTCCGGCCGTGCATCCTGTTCAACATCAACCAGTGCACGGCGCCGTGCGCGGCCCGGATCACGCGCGAGGCCTACCGCGCCGACATCGAGCGGTTCACCCGGTTCATCGAGAGCAAGCGGAGCGTGATGCTGCGCGAGATGCGCCGCGAGATGGAGGCGGCCGCGGGGGCGCAGGAGTACGAGAAGGCCGCGACGATCCGCGATCAGATCCGGGCGATCGAGAAGCTCGACGAGCGGGCCAGCCGGCGCGACGGCTGGCAGCCCGAGGCCGAGGTGCAGCTCTACGTCGATCCCCGGCTGGGCATCCGCGCCCTCCAGCGCCTCCTGCGCGAGCACGCGCCGAGCGAGGCCTCGCGCACCCCTGCCGAGCCCACGTCTCCCCCCGCCGCGGGCGCGCCCGATACTCCTGTCACCGTCTCACCGTCTCACCGTCTCACCGTCTCGTCGGAGGGGCACGGACTCACCGGCGACATCCGCTGCATCGAGGGCATCGACATCGCCCACCTGGCCGGGGGCGAGACGGTCGGGTCCAAGGTCTGCTTCGTCGATGGGCGCCCGCTCAAGAGCGAGTACCGGCGGTACCGGATCCGGAGCGTCGAGGGGGGCAACGACGACTACGCGAGCCTGCGCGAGGTGGTGAGCCGGCGCTACCGCGAGGCGGGCGCGGGCAACGAGCTCTACCCGGACGTGATCCTGATCGACGGCGGGCTGGGGCAGCTGCACGCGGCGATGGAGGCGTTCGCCACGCTGGGCGTGAGGCCTCCGATGGTCATCAGCCTCGCCAAGAAGGAGGAGCTGATCTACGTGCAGGAGCGGAGCGAGCCGATCCGGCTTGCGCGCCGGAGCCCGGCGCTGCGCCTGCTCCAGGCGATCCGGGACGAGTCGCACCGGTTCGCCCAGCACTACCACCACGTGCTCCGCCGGAAGCGGACGCTGGAGGAGGAGTGAGCCCTACGCGACACGAACGATCCGGGCCGGCATGTCCTCGGCGACGAGCGTGGACAGGTCGAGCCGCTGGCTGGCGTGCTCGATGTCGAGGCCGACGAGCATGCCCTGCGAGTCGAAATCCGCCACGACGCCGTCGGCCACCTCGCGGGATTCGGCCGAAGGGCGATCGACGAGATCGATGTAGAGAGAATCGGTCCCGGAGTCGTACACGAGCTTCATGGCGATGGGCTCATCAGCGGGTCGGGCGGATCACGGTCGATGAAGGCGTTGTGCACCGTCTCGGCGTCGTCGAGAAGCACCACTCGGAGGACTCGGCCATCCAGGGAGGGCACGCGAGCCCATACACGGACGCGACCGTCGGATTGTACCGGCGGAGTTCCGGAGACCGCAGCACGGCGAGAATCAAGCCCTCGGTCAGGTAGGGCCGCTTGCGAAGCACCTGCTCGCGGAAGTACGCCGTGGTCTTGAGCTGCACAACGCCATGGTAACGCGCGCGACCTTCCTCCAACGGGGGCTACCGGCTCGTGGATCGGCCGGCCCACGCGGTCGCGAGCAGCCTGTCGAACTTCTCACGGGGCAGGCTCTCGACGTGGCCATCCATGAACAGGATGCAGCCGAGCTCGGTCACCGCAGCGGGATTCTCGATCAGGATCGGTGCTTCCGGGGTGATCGCGGAGTTGCCGGCGGGCGGCGGGATGTACCCACAGAGGAAGAGACCGGCGAACTTGGGATCGGGGTGGACGAGCATGTCGGGCGTAACCAGACCGAGATTGATGAGCGGTTTGTGCCAGTCGGGCCCGGCGGCCGGCCAACGATCCTGGTAGTTCTGGGAGTAGACCACAAGCGCCTGCATGATGTGGCGCATCTGTGTCTGCACGAGATGCAGCGGGGTTTGCGCCTTGGGGATGGGGCCAGACCACCTGAACAGCAACCACCAGACCCCCGCGAGGCTCGTCAGCAACGCGACCGTGATCAGAATCGCAGGGAGGGTCCGCAGAGTCTGGCCTTTGGGCTTGGCCACGGCGGGGGTCCTACGAGCCACGGACGGAGTCGGTTCACGCCACGCAGGCCGGTCGGCCGCGCTTGACCGATAAGTTAGTGATTGCTATCATTTGGGCGTGTCCCGTCGCCACGTGCCGTTGGGGCTGTTCGTCGGCTTGTACATGGGGATCGCCGCCTCGATCGCCGCCCGGCAGTGGAACGCCGAGTTCCTGTACTACGGGGTGGTGATGCTGGTGCTGATCGCGCTGGTGTTCTGGCTCGATGTGCGCGTGCGCCTGGCGACTCCGCTTCTGTGGGGGCTGGCCATCTGGGGCCTGGTCCACATGCTCGGGGGCACGCTGCGCGTGCCTCAGGCCTGGGTCGATCCGGGCACCTCGGGCACGCTCTACAACCTGCGCCCCTACCGGAGCCTGCCCAAGTACGACCAGGTCGTCCACGCCTACGGCTTCTTCCTGACCTCGCTGGCGGCGTGGCGCGCCCTGCGCGTCGCGTCGCGGGGCGCGCTGGCGCCGAGCCCGGGCGTGCTCACCGGTATCGCGTGCATCGGGATGGGGCTGGGCGCCGCCAACGAGGTGATCGAGTTTGTGGCCACACGTCTGATGCCGGAGACCAACGTCGGCGGCTTCGTGAACACGGGGTGGGACCTGGTGTCGAACCTCGTCGGGTCGGTGGTCGCGGCGATCCTCATCCGGGCACACTGGTGGACGGGCGGGGGCCGGCGCGCCCCGATCCTCGCGCGGGATGCGCGTCCGATCAGCGCCCCGGTGCCCCTGGTGCCGGGGATTCGGCCAGGTTGAGGCACCACGCCGGTCCGCGGACGTCAACCCCCGCGATGCGCACGTGCGACCACCGGAGGAGCTTCCTGACGTGCGTGACCTGGTCCCACGGGATGCTGGCGGCGCGGCAGCCCAGCAGGCGCGGCAGGCGCGCGGGCAGGAGGTGCAGGTGCGTGTCGTCCGCCGCCACGTGGACGCACCATCCGAGGCTCATGAGCCCCACGCGGAAGGACTGGAAGCTGCGGCGCACGGCGTCGGGGGCGATGGGCCGGGGGGAGAAGCTCCGGGCGATCTCGCCCCAGCTGTTGCGGACGATGGTGGAGATGATGAGCCAGTCCAGGCAGACCATGCCGAGGACGAAGGCGATGATGATCCAGGTCTGCGGGCCGGGCATTGGCTCAGCGTACGCGAGGCACGACCGGCACGGGCTCGGCGGGGCCGGCTGACGCGATGAGTTCGCTGAAGCGCGGCTCGGGGACGTAGTCGACGTGGTTGTCGTTGTAGCCGATCATGCCGCCGCGGCCGTAGGTGGTGGCGGGTTCTGGTAGAGCACGATGCGAGTCTCGGTGAAGGTGCTGCCCCACTTGCGCTCCGTCTCGGGCTGGGGCAGGACGTACATGAGGAGCGGGATGCCGTCGAAGCGAGGGTCGGGGTGCTCGAAGAGCTCGGGAGGGACGACGCCCTCGGTGACGAGCGCTTGGAGTCCGGTGGCGGTGGTTGGGAGGGAGCGACCGTCCTGCTGCGACCAGAC
>CAYWOF010000082.1:0-10909 GCA_964459825.1 uncultured Phycisphaeraceae bacterium
TCTCGGCCTCCACCCACGCGTGGGCGTTGCTCTCGCGCACGGTGTAGTGGCCCGTGGCGGGGTTGAACTCGGTGGCCAGGTAGCCGGTGACGATGCGGGCGTTGATCCCGACGGCGCGGCACATGGCGACCATGGCGGAGGCGAAGTACTCGCAGTGCCCGCGCCGGGAGTCGAAGAGGAAGGTCTCGATGGGGTCGGCGCCCGGGGGCACGGGAGGCTCCTCGAGCGTGTACTCGTAGGTGCGGCGCAGGTGCTCCTGGATGGCGATGGCGGCGGCGGCGTCCTCCGGGATCGGACGCAGGGCCGGGTCGGGCTCCAGCCCGGCGCGCCGGAGCGTCTCCTGGGCGAGACCGGCGATGCGCGTCCCGGGCGGCTGGGTGGGCGTGCGCTCGGTGGGCTCAACGCCGCTCGCGTCGACGGGCACGGACCACACCGTATAGGCGAAGCGTCCGGAGGATTCGCGCTCCTGGAGGAGCGTGTCGGAGCGTTCGCGGACGGTCAGCCGGCCGGGCTCCTCGAAGCGCACCCGGACGGGTCGCCAGAGGGCGAAGATCGGCGAGGTGCGCGGCGCCCCGTGGATCGCGATCCGCTGCTCGACGAGGGCGTCCGGGCCGGACTGCAACCGCTGGATGAGCCCGGGCGCCATGGCGTAGGTGTCGGCGCTCTCCTGCGAGGCGGTCCACTGGCCCGCGTCGTACCGGTCGAGCACGGCTCCGCGCAGGTACTGCACGGCGTCCGGCCCGCCGATGTTGGTCTGGCCGGCGCCGTAGCGGACGGTCAGGTCCAGGACGACGGTGCTGGACTCGGAGATGAGGCCGCGGCTTCCGAGCTTCACCTGATCGGTGAAGCCCGTGGTCGAGCCCGAGGCGGCGGCCTGCCACTGGCCGAAGACGCCCTCGCCGATGCCGCGCGGCATCATGACGAAGACCACGACGGCCGCCAGCGCCGCGGTCAGGCTGCCGAGGGCCTCGATGAGGCGGAGCTGGCCGGAGGTCCGGCGCCCGGCTCCGGAGCGTGAGGGGCCGTTCGGCGCGCCGGACCCGGCGCCGAGGGCACGCTCCCGGCCCGCGTGGAGCTGGTAGAGCATGACGGTGGAGACCAGCAGGGGGTAGAAGGCGATGAGCTGCACGCCGACCCAGAAGTCGTTGCTGGTCAGCATCGCCGCGATGGCGAGGAAGACCGACAGGGCGAGGATCTGGGCGTCGTCGCGTGCCGAGCGCCGGTCGCCGATCTTGATCAGCAGGATCAGGACGACGACGTTGGCGATGGTGGTGACGTCCACGGCCCCCTCGACCGTGGTGAGGGCCGCGAAGATGAGCGACCCGAGCAGCATCAGGTTGACGCCGATGCGCGGGAGCAGGAGCCGGTTGGGGTCGCGCCCGGTGGCTATCCAACCCGCGAGCGCGAGCGGCACGGCCGCCAGGGCGAGGGGCGGGCCGTCGGCCGCCGTCGCGTACGCGGTGATGGCCAGCGTCACCAGGGTGCCGCCGAGGCGCCGGTACGACCGCGCGACGTTCACGGCGCCCTCCTCGCGAGCCCGTCGCGCGTCCGCCCACGTCGGAGGATGAGGCCCCGCAGCTGGCGGGCCCGATGCCTGCCCGCCCCGTCACCGGCGCCGGCCGACCGGACCAGCTCGAGCGTTCCGGCGGTGTTCTCATCGGGCAGGAGGTACTCCCCCAGAGATGCGACGCCCAGGTGCGTCGCGCCGCGCGGGCCGAACGAGGGATCGACCGCGGTCCCGTGGATGACAACGCACGCGCCGGATCGCGCCGCGGGGGTGGGGAGCGCCTCGGGGGCTCCGGCGGGCACGACGAGGCGCGCCAGCTCCCCCAGCAGTGCGTCGAGGTGCCGGCGTCCCGAGCGCGCGGCGATGACCAGCCCGACGCAGGGCACGGCCAGGCCCACGCTCACCCCTTCCCGTTCGGCCTCGGCCGCGACGCTCGCCGCCAGCGCGATCGCCAGCTCCATCTCGGCGTCCGCGCATCCGCCGAAACGCACGACGACCATGAGGCGCTGGGGGGCCGGGCTGGCGTGCTGGCGAACGACCAGCTCCCCGCTGGCCCGGCGGGCGGAGGCCTTCCAGGCGATGCGCCGGGGGTTGTCGCCGGGGCGGTACTCGCGCAGCCCGAAGAACTCGTCGCCCATGCCGGGTTGGCGCTCGGCCCCCATGCCCGTCGCGGACCGGACACAGAGCCGGGAGACCAGGCCGGGGCGCAGGCCAAGCACGGCGGGGAGCACGACGAGCGTGTGGGGCCGGGAGAACGTGGCGGACTTGATGGCCAGCCCGAACGGGAACTTGGTCCAGACGCGGACGCGATCCAGGCGCGCCACCCCGCGCCGGAGCGGGCGGGCGATGGCCGCGCAACGGACGGTCTCGCCGGCCCCGACGCCCACGACGAAGGCGGGCTCATTCCGGAATGCGCCGGTGCGGTTCCCGGCGGCCCGTCCGCGGGCGAGCTCGGTGATCGTCAGGCCGAACGCGGGCATCAGGAGGTTCCGGTTGGCCACCTCGTACCGGATGGTCAACGCCTCCCCCACGCGGGCCCGGCCGGACGTGTCGCGCTCCAGGCGGACACCCATGAGCGAGGACCCGCTGATCACCCCCGAGACGAGCAGCCCGCCGATCGCCAGGCCCAGCGCCAGGAAGAGCAGATTGTTCTGGCTGTTGAGCGCCCCCACGGCCAGGAACAGCGTCACGCCGACGTAGAACACGCCCGGGGGGTGGAAGTGGTAGCGCCGCTCGATACGCTCGCGTCGGCGCGGAGGGACGGCTCCCGCACCCTCTCCTGCACCCGCGCCGTTGGCCCGTCCCATCCCGCTGGTTCCTGCCGGCTTCCCGCCCCGGTTCACGTTCGGCGCTGCGGGTCGGTTCGGGGCGTCCGGCGCGCCGGTTCCCGGCGTGCGACGGGCGCGATCAGAGCTTCAGCTCCGACACGGTGGGCAGGTCGCGGAGCGAGGCGATGCCGAAGGCCTCGAGGAACTCCCGGCCCGTCCCGTACAGGATCGGGCGCCCGAGTTCCTCCGCGCGGCCCGCGATGTTCACGAGGCGGCGCTCGAGGAGCGAGCGCAGCACCTCGCCGCAGGCGACGCCCCGGATGCCCTCCAGGGCCGCCCGTGTGATCGGCTGCCGATAGGCGATGATCGCGAGCGTCTCGATCGCCGCGCGGCTGAGGCGGGCGTTCGCCCGGCTCCGTGCGAACGCGCCCACGGCCTGGGCGAACTGGGGGAGCGTCATGAGCCGGTAGCCCCCCGCGACGGGCTCGATGCGAAAGCTCCGCCCGGTGGCGGCGTACCGGTCGTTGAGCCGGCCGACCGACCGCTCCACATCGCCGGCCGTCACCCCGGACCCCAGCCCGGCCGCGAGCCGGCCCGGGGAGATGGGCCGGTCCATCGAGAGCAGCACCGCCTCCAGGCTTCCGTCGAGCTCGTCCGGGGCGGGCGGAGCCGAACGCTCCCGGTCCGGCGCACGCTCGCCGGGATCCGAGGCTCGCGTCAGGCCCTCCTCCGCCGTTGGGGCGATTGGGTTCATCGCCCTGATGCTACCACAGCCGCGGGTCCCGGGACGTCCGAGAATCCCGGTTCCAGTCCCGGAGGCGGGGTGGGAGGGCGGGCCATTCAAGCGCGGCCGGAAACCCGACGATGCCCATGCCGTGAGGGCGGCCCACCCGGCGCGTCCCCGATAACCTCGAGGGAGATCGATGACCGGCCCCCTGATCCTCCTGGCCGATGACGAGCCGCACATCACGTGCGTCGTGGCGGCCAAGCTCCAGGCCGCGGGATTCGCGGTCGTGACGGCGCGCGACGGCGAGGAGGCCCTGGACCTGGCTCTCCGCACGCATCCGGCCGTGGTGGTGACGGACCTGCAGATGCCGCGGATGAGCGGGCTGTCGCTGGCCATGCGCCTGCGTCAGGAGCCCGCGACCTCGGCCACGCCCGTGGTCATGCTCACGGCGCGCGGCTACCTCCTGAGCCCGGCCGAGGCGGCCAGCACGAACATCCGGCGCGTGATGAACAAGCCCTTCAGCGCACGGGAAGTGCTCAGGATCGTGACCGAGCTTCTGGGCCCGGCGGCGGGTTCCATGGAGGCCGCATGAGCGCTCCCGCCGGCGCCGAGGCCTACTCCCCGTACGCCACCGTGCGGGACCGGTGCCACGCGCTGGGCCTGCCCTGCTGGACCTGCGACTCGGCCGGCCAGGTGACGCAGGAGCCCGGCGAGGGAGGGCTGCTGGGGCTCTGGCTTCGAACGGGTCCGGTGTCCGACGCGGTCGCCGGCGCGGTGCGGGCGTGGGCCGGCGCTCCGGACCCGCGGGTGGTGGGAATCGCGCCCCACTGCTGGCTCATCCCCATCGTGCACGAGCAGCGGCGCCGGCGCCTGGGGCTGACCGCGGCGCTGGCGCTGGGGCCCGGCGTCGGGAACAGCCCGCTGGTCGCCGAGGCCTGTCGCGCCGCGCACATCGATGTGCCGGCCGCGCTCGCGGCGCTGGAGCGGATCGCCCGGTTCGACGAGGCGACCGCGTCGAAGCTGGCCCTGACGCTCTCGCTGATGGTCCGCGACCTGGGCCAGCTGGCCGAACACCAGAGCGCCGCCGACGGCTTCACGTCGGAGCTCAGCCGCTCGTACGAGACCATCGACCTCCTGTACGCCTTCGGGCGTTCGATGATGGACCTGCGCCACCCCGAGCGATTCCTGGCCGTGGTCTGCGATCGGCTCAAGGAGACGCTCGAGTTCGAGTGGCTGGGCGTGACCTTCTGCGACGACTCCCGGTCGGCCGGACCGCTGGCGTCGCGCACGCTCGTGCGCGGCACGACCCCGGAGGAGATCCGGCGCCTGGCCACGTGCCTCGAGCAGCGCCTGGCGGCCGAGCCGCGCGGGGCGATCATCGGACGCCCCGACGATCCCGTGCTGGGGGGGGGCGCGCGGGTGCTGGCCCAGCCCATCGCCCGGGCGGGGAGGGCGATCGGCGTGTTCATCGCCGGCGACAAGGCGGGGGACGACCCGCAGATCAGCAGCTACGACATCCAGCTCCTGGAGGCGGCCTCCGGCTACGTCGGCGCGTTCCTGGAGAACGCCGCCCTCTACGCCGACCAGCAGGCGATGTTCATCGGGTCGCTCCGGGCCCTGACGGCCTCCATCGACGCCAAGGACCGGTACACCTGCGGCCACTCGGAGCGCGTCGCGCTCGTCGCCGCGCAGCTGGCCCGGCTGACCGGGCTGTCGGAGCAGCAGGCCGAGCGGATCCACATCTGCGGGCTGGTGCACGACGTGGGCAAGATCGGCGTCCCGGAAGCGGTGCTCACGAAGCCCGGCAAGCTCACCGACGAGGAGTTCGACCTCATCAAGCTCCACCCGGAGATCGGTCACCGGATCATCCGGGACATCCCCCTGATGGCGGACCTGCTGCCGGGCGTGCTGCACCACCACGAGCGCTGGGACGGCCGGGGCTATCCCCACCGCCTGGCGGGGGAGAAGATCCCGCAGATCGCCCGCATCCTCGGGCTGGCCGACACCTTCGACGCCATGAGCTCCACCCGTTCCTACCGAGAGGCCCTCCCGCGCGACAGGGTCCTCGAGGAGATCGCGCGCTGCGCCGGCACCCAGTTCGACCCCGCCCTCGCCGCGGCCTTCCCGCGCGTCGATCTCGCGCCCTACGACGAGATGGTCGCCCGGCACGCGGAGCAGTTCTCCCGCCCCCTCCGGGCGGCGGCGTGATCCCGTCCGTTCGTCTCACTCGACGATCCGGGCCCACGTCCCCGGGACGATCTCCATGGCGGCGTAGGTGCGGAATCCCGGGGGCGGGTCCGCGTACGAGGCGTCGCTGTACGTCACGCCGGGCGAGTTCAGGACGGTCAGGTTGCCCTTCACGAGCAGCTGGCCCCGGATGGCGGTGACGTCCTCCAGCGTCGGGTTGCCCTCCACGTAGATCAGGCCGTGGATCTCGGACGGGTAGGTGTCCGACGTGTCCGCGTCGGAGACACCCTGGTAGGGAGTGTCCGAGGGGTTGAAGTTCACGCCCTGGGCGCTCTCGTTGAGCACGGCGGCCCCCGTGCTGAGCGTCGGCGAGCCCGTGACCAGGAGCGCGGGGAATCCGGCCACCGCCGGTTCCCAGTTGACGGAGCTCTGGACCAGCGAGTCCGACTTGACGTTCAGGAGCACGAGCGTCCCGACGATCCGGCAGTTCTGGACCTCGATCGTGGTGTTCTGCAGGTCAATCACGTAAATGCCTAGCGGGTTGGAGGCTCCGAACGGGTTGCTGGCGGGGCTCAGGACGACCTTCTCCAGGCGCTTGGCGCCGCCCGCGAGCAACGTGCGGCTGATCGCCGTGCCGTTGGCCAGGTAGTAGCTCAGGACGCTCGAGCCCGGCATGGTCCTGGCGGTGATCCCGGTCGTGGTGGTCCAGAGGTACGTGCCCCCGGTGACCGCGCTGACGGCCTGCACGTCGCCGGTTACCGAGGCGCCCGTGGCCGACACCGTCGTGTTGCTCGTGATGTATCCGGTGGCCGAGAGCGCGGCGCTGCTGATCGTGATCGTCCCGCTGGCGTGGATCGTGCTTGCCAGACAGGTGACGGGATCGAACCTCGGAGTGAGCAGCACGCTCAGCAACTGGCGCGCCGAGCCCCGGACGCCCGTGCCAAGGAGCAGCACGGGGTCATCCTCCGAATCATCGACATCCCCGTCCGCGGGATCGCTCACGCTCAGGCTGAGCGTCCCGCGCCCGATCTTCTGATCCACGATCCACTTCCCGTCGCCGGGGACGGCCGTTCGCCACGACGACGTCGCGCCGATCTTGTCGATGCCGATCTCGACGCCCGCCCGCGCGTAGAGGCCCGCGTCGGCGGCGTCGGCCGCAAGGATCACGCTCTGGTGGCGCACGCGGATCGCGAGCAGCGCCGACAGCCCGACCCCCACGACGATCATCGTGGACACGAGCACAAGGAGGTAGACACTGCCGCGCTCCCGGACCCGTTCCATGCCTGGCCTCCATCAGGGCAACGACCCGAACGATGTGATCTCGGTAACCGCGCCGGGGGTTGCGGCCCCGTCGAACGGATACGCCCACGCCGCGTCGGTGGCCGAGGTTCGGATCGCGGTCAGCTCGAACAGTTTGGTGCCGGCGCGCGAGACGGTGACGGTGATCCGCTTGAGGCCCGTGGCCGTCCCGCTGGTGGCGGTGAGGTCGTTCGCCGGCGCCCAGGCGACGGCGACCGTGCGCGCCCAGTCCGAGTATCCGGCGATCGCCGTGCCGTCCCTGGCCGCGGGGGGTGAGTCCTTCCAGCCGGCGTAGTCGTCCACGTCGTCGAAGGCCGCGCGCGTCCCGCCGGTGGTCTCGCCGGTCTCGGGGCCGATCGGCGATGACGTTGTCCCCGGCTCGCGGTAGGGCTGGGCGATGATCTCGGCCATCAGGTCCTCGGCCAGGAGATACGCCCGTCCGACGTCCGTGACCTTGCGCCGGGTCACGCCGGCCGATCCCGCCACGTTGAGGGCCGCGGCAAAGAGCCCGCCGACGATCACCACGGAGATGGCCACCTCGACGAGGCTGAAGGCGCGGGCGCGCATCACGGCACCTCCGGGGCGTTGGCCAGGCGGACCGATGCCCGCACCAACGGCGCGGCGTCGCTCCCGGCCCGCATGGAGGCGTTGACCCGGCGCATGAGCGTGTGCGCCACGTTCGTCGTCGTCTCGGACGTGACGGTTCCGGAGAGTGTGTACCACAGGGTGCTCGTGGGCGTCACGCTCCAGGTGGTCCCGGCGTTGCTGGAGGAGAGGTAGGTCCGGTTGGTACCGCTGGACTGGGCGGTGTTGATCGCCACGCTTGGCGCCAGGCCCGCCGTGGTCCGCTTCACGAGGATGCAGATGCCCTGCGAGGGGGCCAGGCCGCTGATACCCGAGAAGGTGAACGTCGTGTTGCCCAGCACGAGGGGGAGTGAGGCGGCCGACACCGAGGCGGTGCCCAGCACCGTCGCGGTGGGCGAACCGCCCGCGTCGGCCAGTCGAACCTCGACGGTCAGGTTGCCGAGCAGGAGCGGGCTGCCCATGGCCTGGAGCTTGACCTTGGTGATGCTCCACGACAGGGTGCCCGCCGGGTGGTTCACGCGGACGAACTGCCCGCACCAGTTCTGGTCCGTGACGCTCTGGGCGACCACCGATGCCGGGGTCTTGTTGAGAATGGTCTGCTCGGCGCTCTGGACGGGCGTGCCCTCCAGGGTCTCCGACACCGCCTCGACCTCGTAGCTCAGCGCGAACGCGCGCACGCCCCCCACCACCGCGCCCGCCGCCGCCCCGTTGAACGCGCGGGTGAGGGGGTCGCCCGCCTGGCCCGACCACGAGTACCGGATGGTCTCGTCCTTGCCGTCGGCGTCGCGATCGGGGACCTTGAACTCCACGGCCGTCGCGGTGCCGCCCACCACCTCGGTGGCCGTGGCCAGCTCGCGCGCCAGGAGGTCGAGCGTCGGGGTGGAGGCGAGGGCGCCGCCGGCCATGTTGCCATCCGCCGGGACGGCCGAGAACGTCACGACGAACGCCGACCCGATGGCCACCATCAGGATGGAGAGGACGGCGAGGCTCGCCGCCATCTCGACGAGGGTGAACGCGCTGCGCGCCCGGCGCCCGGCTGATCCCCGCATGACCGTGGCTCCCTACTTCACGTCCGCGACCGACACGCTCACGGCGCCCGTCGCCGCATCGACCGTGACCGTTCGGGCATCCGGGCCGCTCCGGACCGTCACGGAGCCCCCGCTGTCCGGGGCGCCCCACCCGTCGAACACCAGCTTGGCGTCGGCGTCGAAGTCGACCGCCACGATCGAGACCTGGTAGGGTTCCTTCGCCAACCCCACGACGTAGGGCGCCGAGCCTCCCTCGAGCGATCGGGCGCTCTCGACCTGGTAGGTGCCGAGCGTCGCGTCGAAGGTCACGGTTCGCGCGGCGCTGGTGGCCACGGCCAGCTGGCGGCAGAGTTCCAGGTCCGTCGCGATGCGCCGCGCCGCGTTCTGCGCGTGGTAGCGGGCGATCGCCCCGCCGTAGCGCGGGGCGGCGATCGCCGCGACGATGGCCAGGACCGCGACCACCACGGTCAGCTCCACGAGCGTGAACGCCCGGCCGGCGCTGGTGCGCCGGCCGGGCGTGGTCGAGCTCGTTGCCAGGGAGGGGTGTACGCTCACGCGTCAATAGGAGTTGTACTTGACGCCCCGCGCATCGGTCTCGCCGTCGGGGCAGTTGGCGCTGATCACGCCGGTGTTCTCGTTGTAGACCCAGCCGTTGCCGGCGGTGTAGGTCGCGACGAGGCTCGTCTTCCCCTTGTCGGCGCCGACGGGCAGCGCAGGGATGCTGCGCAGGTACGGGCCCAGGAAGTAGGTCGAGTCCTTGGTCGCGGACGTCGCGCCGGGCTCGCTGCTGTAGAGGGTCATCTGGTCGCTGAACGTCGCGAGCTTCGGGTACACGCTCGCGTGCTCGGCGTGGAACAGGTCGATCGCGTTGCGCAGGCGCGTCAGGTTGGCCGTCAGCGACGAGTCCGCCGCTCCGGCCGCTCCGCGGCTCATCCGCGGGATCGCCACCGCTCCGATGATCCCGATGATCACGACCACGATCACCAGCTCGATGAGGCTGAAGCCGCCCCGCGCTCTTGCACGACCATTCATGTTCGGTGCTCCCCTGAACGCAACCGCCCTCGGAGTTCGCCGCCGGCGTGCCGCCGCGCGCGCCCCACGCCTCATCGTCGTCCCCCCGGCCGGACTTGATCGGGTGTGGTCTCCGAGGGGCGCAAATCGGACTAGTTAGACGGTGTATGCGGCGCTTCGGTCCGAGAATCTGCGCCCTCGCGACGGCTCTTGCCGGCGCCGAGCATCTCCGGCATCACCAGGTCCACCCGCAGCCCGTTGGACTCGAAGGTGGCCCGACGCTGGTCGGGGTCGATCGCGACCAGGCGGAAGCCGCCGTACTCCTGCCCGACGTAGACCAGGTGGCTTCCAACCTTCGCGCACCCGCCCCGCGGGCCGGACATCACGGCCGTCAGCTGGTGAAGCCGCCGGAACTCCTCCTCGGGGCTCGGCGTGGCGGGCAGGACGATCTCGGACGCCTGGGCCCGGGACTCGGGCTTGAGCCACGCCGACGCCGGGCAGAACGCGCTGCGGCGCTCGCCGGGCGACTGGCTCAGGCTCTCATCCACCCGGCGGAGACGCGCGGCCAAGGGCAACTCCGAGTCCGAGGCCCGGGTCGGGGCCCCGGTGACAACAACGGGGGTGGCGCCCGTGGAGACGAGCAGCTGGCTGTCCGGTGGCTCCGGGACCGGTGACGCCGCCGCGCCCGCCGGGGCCCAGAGAGTCCGGTCGACGATGAGGACCGCCAGCCCCACGCCGAGCACCGCCCCGTACACCTTGCGTTCCCTGGTCAGTTTCACGCTTCTCAACTGGCCAAACAGGGCCGCCCATGGCCAGCCTGAGCGCGCCTAATTCGCCCTGCCGCCGCCCGTGCCGACGGCATACCACGCCAGGTCGAGCGCGAACGATGCGACGGGCTGGACTCCGGTCGGGTCTCCGCGAAGCTCGAGTCCGCGAACGCCGGTGTCCGGGAACTCCTCGCGCAGCCGGCGGAGGAACGCCGCGCACGACTCGTATCTGCCCTGCCCCACCAGGCGGATGGGGACCTGCTGAAACCGGTCGGCGGGCACCGGTTCTCCGGGCGAGATCTCGTCGAGGCGGAGGCTCTCCGTCTCCGCGAGGCGAAGCAGGCGCGCGACCCGCGCGTTGACACGGTCGGCCCCCTCGAAACGGAGCGGGCTGTCCGCGATCTGGTCGCGGACCTCGCCGAGCTGGCGCGCGACCTGGGCCGCCTCCTCCCGGCTCTCGGCCAGGGTGGCCCGCGCCGCGTCCAGCTCGGTCCGAAGGCCCGCGAGCCGCTGCGCGCTCGCGCGGCGCG
>CAYWOF010000083.1:0-10731 GCA_964459825.1 uncultured Phycisphaeraceae bacterium
ACACGTCTGCGACGGTGGCCACCATCGGGCTGCTCGCCCGCGCTGGCGTTGTCGGCTCGGCGACGGATGTTGGCGCCGGGCTCGATGGACGCGGGGTGGACCCGGAGCGTGATGTGGTCGGGGTGTTCGTCGACATCCTCGCGCTTGATGACGGCGTCCGCGCCCTCGGGGACCGGCGCGCCGGTGACGAGGCGCTTGGCCGATCCCGGGGCCAGCCGGCCGGGGCCGGCGCCGATGCGGACCTCCCCCATCACGGGGAGATCGATCCGTCCTTCGGGCGCCGGCGTGAGCGACGGGGTGTGGACGGCGTAGCCGTCCATGGCGCTGAGGTCGACCGCGGGGCTGTCGCGATCGGCGGCGACGGGCTGGGCGAGGATCCGGGCGCCGGCGGCCTCGAGAGCGACGGTCTCGGCCCCGAGGGGCGCGAGGCGGGAGCGCAGCAGGTCGAGTGCATCGGCGGGTGATCGGGGCGCCGGGGTCGGGCCGTTCTCTTGCGGGCGGGCGGGCGGGCCGATCAATGCTTCACCGTTTCGTGGCGGTCCGTCACGTCGAGCACCCACTGGCGGGCCCGCATCATGCCGGGGAACCCGATGGTGGGCGCGCAGAGGTGGGCGATGTGGAGGAGTTCGTCGCGGGCGCATCCGGCCTCGAGGGCCTTGCGGGCGTGGGAGTGTGCGGCTCCCTCCAGCCCGGCGCCGAGGGAGATGGCGAGCTTGACGAGGGCGATGCGTCGGGCGTCGAGGGGTCCGGCCGCGGCGCAGGCGGCGCCGAGGGCCTCGTAGGCCTTGACGAGCTCGGACTGTTCCCTGGCCATGGCGAGGTAGGGGGAGGGGATGGACATCGTGGGGCTCCCGTTCAGGCGTTTCCGTGTGGAGGATACGGCCGGGCCGGGCTCCGATGCAGGCCGGGGGCGCGGAGGCCCAGGGCGACAAGCAGGCCGATGGCGAAGCCGAGGGCGATGTTGTTGAGCGCGAGGGCGGTGCCGGCGGTGAGGAGCATGGCGGTGGCGTCGGGACGCGAGGTCTGGTCCCGGGTGACGAGGGCGAGTTCGAGGCCGCTGAGGGCGAGCATGACGCCGAGGATGCTGGCGGGAAAGGCCTGGCAGATGGCCATGAGCGAGGCGCCGAAGATGACGGCCAGGAGGACCTTGGCGGCGCCGAGGAAGAGGATCGCACCGTTGGTGCGGGCGCCGAAGCGGTGCTGGCCCGCGAGCCCGCCGGCCCCGTGGCAGAGGGGCATGGCCCCGAACCAGACGCCCACGAGGTTCATGAGGCCGACGCTGGTGGCGACGCGCCTGGGCGTGATGGGGCGATCGGGGAAGAGGTCGAGGGAGAGGGCGCAGACGGCCACCACGGAGTTGAGGGTGGTGAGGGGGATCTGGGGCAGTGCCGCCGCGGGTGCCGCAACCCGGAAATCGGCCCAGGTGGGCGGCGACCAGGCGGGAAGCCAGAGTGCGGGTGCGAGTGCGTGCCAGGCCCCGGGTCGGGCCGCGAGCGCGAGGACGATCCCGGCGCCGAAGAGGACGAGGGCGGCGGGCACGCGGCGCGAGTGGATGAGCGTGAGCGCGACGATCGCGGCGAGGGCGCCGGTGGCGTAGCTGTCGGGGGCGAGGAAGGCCCCGGTCGAGGCGACCATCTGGACGCCCTTGACCAGGAGGGAGAGCCCGAGGGCCAGCTGGACGCCGCGGACGACCGAGCGGGGGATGGCGCGGTTGACGAGGTCGATGAGGCCGGTCAGGCCCAGGGCGAGGACGACGAGGCCGACCACGGCGCCGGCGGCGGCGATCTGGTGGGGCGTGAGGCCCTCGGTGATCGCGACGGCGGCGATGGCCTTCATGGGCTGGACCGCCATGGGGACGGAGAAGAGAAGGCCGGTGCCGAGGCTGGCCAGGCCGGCGAAGAGGAGGCCGGTGGCGAAGTCGAGACCGTTGGTCGCGGCCATGGCGACGAGCAGGGGGAGGAAGGTGCCCAGGTCGCCCAGCGAGCCGGCGATCTCGGCGCGGTCGAGGCGCGCGAGGCGGAGGTTGTCGCGGATGGCGGCGAGCGGGCTCATCCCCCGATCGCCGACATGGTCCGCTCGGGCTGGACGAAGCCGGCGGATGAGATGCCGTGTCCGGCCTGCTTGGTCCAGGTGGCGTCGATGAGGAAGCGCTCGGCGTCGGGGTCCGTGGCGCCCGCGCGCAGGAGCGAGCGGAGGTCCCACTCGGTGCGGCTGAAGAGGCAGGGGCGGACCTTGCCATCGGCCGTGATGCGCAGGCGCGAGCAGGCGCCGCAGAAGGCGCGGGTGACGGGGGCCACGAGACCGACGCCGCCGGGGGCGCCATCGGCGAAGCGGAAGCGCAGGGCCGTGGCGTGGGGGTTGTCGCGCGCGACGGGTTCGAGGGGGAGGACCGCGTCGATGCGGTCGCGGACCTCCGCGGCGGGGACGACGCGGGCGCGGTCCCAGGCGCGGGCCGAGTCGAGGGGCATGAACTCGATGAAGCGCATCTCGAAGCCGATGTCGCGGGCGAGGGCGGCGAGATCGACGACCTCGTCGTCGTTGAAGCCGCGCACGACGACGGCGTTGACGCGGACGGGCTCGAGCCCCGCGCGGATCGCGGCGCGGATGGCCTCCACCACGCGGGCCGGCGTGCAGCGCGAGCGGGTGAGGCGCTCGAAGCGCTCGGGGCGGAGGGAGTCGAGGGAGATGGTCAGGCGCGAGAGGCCGGCCTCGCTCCAGGCGGCGCAGTGCGCATCGTCCACGAGCGCGCCGTTGGTGGTCATGGAGAGGTCGGGGATGTCCAGGGCCGCGAGCGAGCGGATGATGTCGGTCAGGCGCGGGTGGACGGTGGGCTCGCCGCCGGTGATGCGGATCTTGGTGACGCCGAGGGCGACGCAGGCGCGGGCGACGCGGGCGATCTCATCGACCGAGAGCAGCTCGTCGCGGTCCATGAACCGGACGTCGGGCTCCATGCAGTACACGCACCGGAAGTTGCAGCGGTCGGTGATGGACAGGCGCAGGTCGCGGATCGCGCGGCCGTGGGAGTCGAGCATGCGCCGGCCGGCGCGGACCTCGGGCGGGGCGGAGGGCGGGACGCGCGCAAGGTCGCGGCGCGCCCGGGCGGCGCTGAGGATCGGCAGGGGGATGGCGGAGTCGGCGATCACGATCGTGCGGGGCCGAGGCGTGGGGACATACGACGCGCGGGGGTGCGGGAGCCTGCGGGACGATCCTATCACGGGCGGGACCGGTTTCGGGGGCCGTCGAACGTGGGGTGCCGTGCGGGCCGTCAGACGGTGCGGGGCAGGTCGGCGGGCGTGTCGAGGTCGAGGAGGACGCCCGTGTCGGTGACGGGAATCCGGATGCACAGGTGGGGTTCGGCGAGCCAGAGTTGGCGCAGGCCGCCGGGGGCTTCGAGGGCGAGGAGACGGGAGGTCAGTTGGTGCCCGATCAGTACGGGGTGGCCGCCACGGTCGCCGGAGGCGTCGGCCACGACGGGCATGACGGCCCGGGCCGGGTCGCGAGCGCGCAGCAGGGTCGTGAGCGTGCCTGGCGCGACCCGGGGATGGTCCGCGGGGTGGAGGAGAACGTCGGCGGTGGGGTCAAGCGCGCGGGCGGCGGCGAGGCCGGCGCGGATCGACTCGAACATCGGCGCATCGGGGTCGGCGTTGACGCGCGTGAAGGCCCGGGGGGCGAGTGCCGCGGCGATGGCGTCGGCCTCGTGACCGAGGACGACGATCATCGCGCGGCAGCATGGGGCGATGGCGTCGAAGGCCGCGGCGACGAGGGGCCGGGTTGCGCCGCCGTCGGTCCAGGGCATGAGCTGCTTGGTTCGGCCCATGCGGCGGGAGCGGCCGGCGGCGAGGAGGACGCCGATGGGCGCGGCGTCTTCGGACCCGGTCCGGCTCATGGCTGACTCGGGCAGATGCGAGCGCCATCCGGGGCGTTCGGGCCCAGCACCCGAGGGACCGGGCGTTCGCGTCGAACCTGAACCAGCTCCGCCGCGATGGAGAGGGCGATCTCCTCGACCGTGACCGAGCCGATGGCGACGCCGATGGGGGCGTGGACCGAGGCGAGCGATTCGGGGGCGACGCCCGCGGCCCGCAGGTCGTCGAAGATGAGCTTGACC
Source organism: uncultured Phycisphaeraceae bacterium (assembly GCA_964459825.1). Lineage (GTDB taxonomy): Bacteria > Planctomycetota > Phycisphaerae > Phycisphaerales > UBA1924 > CAYWOF01. The sequence continues at coordinate 4,106 of CAYWOF010000083.1, forward strand.
TTGCGCCGGCTGCCGATCATGCCGACGTAGCGGGCGTTGCGACCGACCACGCTCGCCAGGGCTTGCTCGTCGTGCCTGTGGCCGCGGGTGACGATCACGCAGTAGGTCTCGCCATCGACCGGGGCGGCGGCGAGGGCGGGCGCGATGTCGCCCGAGACGGTACGGACGCCGGCGGGCGCGAGGGCCGCGAGGAGGTCGGCCCGGTCGTCGAACATGGTCACGTCGAAGTCCAGTCCCAGGGCCAGGCGGGCGAGGGCCTGGCCGACGTGGCCTGCGCCGGCGATGTAGAGGCGCTCGCGGGGCGGGAGGGCGAGCGTGAACTCGGCCGGACCGGACTCGGCCCGGGCCCGGAGCGTGAGCGAGGTGGGCACGCGGGCGTCGAGGTCGGCGATGACGCGATCGAGCACCTCGGGGGCCGGGAGAGGGGCCACGGCCAGCTCGATCGTGCCGCCGCAGATGAGCCCATCGTCCCAGCCGTAGTCGTGGTCGAGCTTGAAGCGGAGGATGGCGGATCCGCGCCGGGAAAGGAGCTCGAAGGCGCGTCGGCGGACCTCGGCCTCGACGCATCCGCCGCCGATGGTGCCGAAGGCGCCCATGGCGTCGTCGACGAGCATGAGGGCCCCGGCGGTCTGGGGCGTGGAGCCGCGGGCGTTTATGACCAGGCAGGCGACGGCCTGGCGGCCGGCGCGTTGGAGCGTCCGGGCGCGCCGGAGGAGGTCGGGGAGGGGCTCGTTCATGGGCCGGGACGCGGGGCGAGGGCCGGGGTCCGGTAGCAGGGGCGGGCCGCGGTGCACTCGCGCGGGCTGACGGGCTCACCGTCGGGGCCGAGGGGGGAGTGGCTGACGCAGCAGAAGAAGACGCGGGTGTCGGAGGAGTCGTCGACGAGGCCCGGGGCGGCCTGGCGCTCGTCGACGTACATGAGCTTGTGGCGCAGCTCGAGGCAGGCGGGCTTGAGGCTGACCGGGCGGTCCTCGCTCATGGCTGGGGCTCCCAGGGCTTGCCGGCGGCGCGGAGCACGGCGCGCCGCAGCGCGACGGGCAGGAGCTTGACCTTGTACGCGTTGTCGCGGAGGGGCTTGGCGCCCTCGGCCGCGAGGAGGCAGGCCTTTCTCAGGGCCGCATCGTCGGTGACGCTCACGCCCGCCAGGGCCTGCTCGACCCCGGGGAGGGGCCAAGGGGTGGGCGCGACCGCGCCGGCGCACACGCGGGCCGATGCGATGCGGTCGCCCTCGAGGGTGAGTGCCACGCAGGCGAAGACCACGGGCCAGTCGAAGGACTGCTTCTCCTTGACGGCGTAGAAGGCGCTCTTGGGGGCCGCGTCGAGCGTGATGTGCGTGACGATCTCACCCTTGGCGAGGTTGTGCTCGTCGCGCACGCCGCGGTCGGGGAGGTGGTAGAGCTCGGCGAGCGTGAGCGAGGGGCGATCCGAGCCGGTGAGATGGACGGTGGCGTTGCACACGGCCAGGGCGGGGGCGAGGTTGGAGGGATGGACGATGTGGCAGGGCCCGCCGCCGAGGATCGCGTGGTAGCGGTTCTCGCCCTCGTGGGCGTAGCAGGTCGGGCCGCCCTTCTTGAGGCAGTCGAACTGGTCGTTGCGGTAGTACCAGCACCGGGGGCGCTGGAGGAGGTTGCCGGCCGCCGTGGCGGTGTTGCGGACCTGCGGCGTGGCGGCGAGCTCCACCGACTGGGCGACGGCGGGGGCGCGCTCCCGGAGGAGGGACGAGGAGGCGATCTCGGCGAGGGTGGCGTTGGCCTCGATGCGCAGCCCGCTTCCCTGGGCCGGGGCGGAGACGGGCGCCGTCGCGCCCTCGGCGCGGAGGCGCCGGATGTCGATGACGAGGTCGGGCTGGAGCAGACCCTCCTTGACGTGATCGACGACGTCCATGCCGCCGGCCTTGAGCACGGGCAGCCTGAACCGCTGGTCGGCCAGGAGCTGGCCGGCCTCGGCGAACGAGCGGGGTCGGGCGAGGGCGAAGCGGTTCACGCGGCGCCTCCTTCCAGGGCGGCCAGGACGCGATCGGGCCGCAGGGGCAGGTCGCGCACGGGCCGCCCGATCGCGTTGAACACCGCGCACGCGATGGCGCCGGAGGTGGGGATGGTCGGGGGCTCGCCCAGCGACCGGACGCCCGTCTGCCCGCTCGTGAAGAGGACGGGGATGATGTGGGGCATGTCCGCCGTGCCGGCGATCTTGTACATGTCGAAGTTGGCGTTGACCATCGAGCCGACGTGGCGATCGAGGACCTGGTCCTCGAAGAGCGCGTAGCTGATGCCCTGGATGACGCCGCCGATGATCTGGCTCTCGGCGGTCTTGCGGCAGACGACGCGTCCGCAGGCCTGGATGGCGACGATGCGGTGGACGCGGATGACGCCGGTCTCGGTGTCCACGGTCAGGTCCACGAACTGGACGCCGTTGCTGTGGCCGGTGGACCTGTCGGCGTCGCGGGTCTGGCGGTCCCAGCGCCCGCGACCCACGATGGCATCGGGGAGGCGTGCGCAGGCGTCCTTCCAGGCGACCACCGGCTCGTTGTTGCGCAGGATGTGGCCCTCGGCGATCGAGAGCTGGGCGGCGTCGGCGTTCAGCTGGGCGGCGACGGCCGCGAGGAGTTGCCTCTTCGCATCGTCGGCCGCGAGGGTCATGGCCGGCGCGGAGTTGTGGGCCGTGACGGACCCGCCCGAGCCGGGGCCGGGGGGCAGGGTGGAGCTGCCGATGCGGACATCCACGAGGGCGAGCGGGATGCCGAGCGTGTCGGCGGCGACCACCCCCATGACGGTCCGCTGGCCGGTGCCGATGTCCTGGGTGCCGGTTCGGGCCTGGACGGAGCCGTCGCGGTTGATCACGACCTCGGCGCTGCAGGCGTTGGGGAAGCGCCCCCAGGAGGCCGTGCCCATGCCGAAACCCCTCCGCAGCGCACCGCGCTGCGAGCCGGTCGGGCGGCGGTCCTTCCACCCGATGAGGTCGGCGCCCTGGTCCATCATGGTCCGGCGGTCGTCATCGCGGTCGAGCTTCTTTCGCAGGGCGAGCGGATCGATGCCCGCGAGGGTGGCCAGCTCGTCGAGCGCGAGCTCCTCGGCGAACGCGCCCTGCGGGCTGCCGGGAGCCCGGAACGCGGCCGGCGGACCGCCGTTGTGACGGACATCGGCCTGCGAGCGCTGGACCTTCCCGAGGTTGTAGCGGCCCGAGGGAACGCTGGCGCCGCCGCCTCCCCCGACGCCGACGCCGCCCCAGACGTGGACCTGGCCCCCCAGGATGGTGCCGTCGTTCTTGATCCCGAGGCGCACCGAGGTCCGGCTGGATGGCCGATTGCCGGTGTCGAGGTGCTCCTCCTCGCGATTGGCGAAGAAGTAGACGGGGCGCTTGTGCCTGGCGGAAAGCCGCGCGGCCGCGGACCCTTCCTTGCCCGCGCCGTTGAGCTTGGAGCCGAAGCCGCCACCGACGTACTCGCACACCACCTCGATCTGGGACTGGTCGAGGCCGAACTCGCGTTCGAGACCGTCGCGGGCCGACGAGGTGCCCTGGGTCGAGCAATAGAGCGTGGCGCTCTGGCCGCGGTGATCGGCGACGCTCCCGTGCGTTTCGAGCGAGGAGTGGGTCTGGATGGCCGTGGTGTAGACGGCCTCGAGGACGTGGTCGGCCGCGCCGAGCGCCTGGTTGGCGTCGTCGTTGGCCTGGGGCGCCGCCTCCATGCCGTCGGTGATGCGGGTCTTGACGGGCTGGCGTTTCCAGCGGGGATTGAGGGCGTTGAGCGCGCGGGCGAGGGCGAGCTTGGACTCGGCGACGATGTGGCCGACATCGTGCCCGTGGTACTGGCCGCGCTTGCCCCGCACCTCGACCTCGACCACGCCGGGCACGGCCTGGGCCGCGGCGGTATCGGCCTCTTCGAGCTCGGCGGCGCCGTAGGGGCAGCGGATGAAGCAGGCGAAGAGGGCGTTGGGCAGGTACACGTCGCGCCCGTAGCGGGCCCCGCCGGTGACCTTCGCGACCGCGTCGAGGCGCGAGGTGTCGTTGTTGATCGCCGCGCCCGCGTTGAGGGGGCGGTTGGAGGTGGGCATGACGGTCGGGATGTGGGGCTGGTCGTCGAGGAGGCGGTTCATGTCAGCGGCCCTCCGGATCGGCGATCGGTTTCTGGCCCGAGGCGTCGAGCACCGCGTTGAAGATGTTGGTGTAGGTGCCGCACCGGCAGATGTTGCCGGCCAGGCCGCGCTTGATGTCGTCGAGGGTGGGTTTGGGGTTGTGGTTGAGCAGGGCGCGGGCCGCCACGACGAGGCCGGGCGTGCAGTAGCCGCACTGCAGGGCATCGTGTCGGATGAACGACTCCTGCACGGGATCGAGCGTGTCGCCCCGCCCGAGTCCCTCGATGGTGGTGATTTCGGCGCCCTCGGCGTCGAGGGCGAGCATCATGCAGGAGTTGACCAGCCTGCCGTCGACGAGGACCGAGCATCCGCCGCAGGCGCCGCGGTCGCAGATCTCCTTGGTGCCGGTGAGCTTGTGGTCAATCCGCAGGACATCCATGAGCGTCGCGGCGGGATCCACGGTGGCCTGGACGGGCGCGCCGTTGACCCGGAGCGTGAGGGGCACGGGGTCCGGGCCGAGGATGGGCGGCCCTTCGTCGGGACGTTCGCCCGGACCCGAAGCGCGACGGGCGGCCGCATCGGCCGCGGCCGTGAGCGACGACGCCGCGGCGGAGGCGCCGAGCGTCTGGATGAACGACCGTCGAGAGACACCGCGCGCGGGGGAGTCGCCGGGAGCGCAGCATCCGGGCCGGTCGCACGCTCGTTCGGGGTTGCGCGCGGGGCGAGGATCGTCCAGCATGGGTGGGCCTCCCGGTGTCGCCCCTCGGAGGGACGGGCGACAGCCTGCAGTATACTGGCACCCGTCCCCGAGGTGGCCGACATTCCCATGCGACTGCTATCCGTCAACGTCTCCCCCGTCCGCGAGATTCAGCGCAACGGGCGGTGCTGGTCCACGGGGATCTTCAAGGCGCCCGTGGCCGGTCGGGTGGCGGTGGGGCGGCTGGGGCTGGCCGGGGACGGGCAGGGCGATCGGGCCCACCATGGCGGGGAGCACATGGCCGTGTACGCCTATCCCGGCGAGCACTACGCGGGCTGGGCGGCCTGTCTCGGGCGACCCGGGTTGGATCCGGGCGCGTTCGGGGAGAACCTGACCACCGAGGGGCTGAGCGAGGATTCCACCTGCATCGGCGATGTACTGCGCGTGGGCACGGCCGTGCTCCAGGTGGCGAGCCCGCGAATCCCATGCTCGACGCTGGCCATGGCGATCGGGGACCCGGAGTTTCCCAGGGCGTTCCTGGCCAGCGGGCGGGTGGGGTTCTACCTGCGGGTGCTGGAGGAGGGAAAGGTGGGTGCGGAGGATGCGATCCACGTGGTGGAACGCGATGCGGCGTCGGTCTCCGTGCGCGACGTGGCGAGGCTGCGGCTGGAGCAGGGGGACCTGGAGGGCGCGCGCCGCGCGATGGCAGTCGAGGCGCTGGACCCCCGGTGGCGCGCGGCGTTGCGTCGGCGCTCCCAGGGCTAAGGCGCCCGCCGACGGCCGGGGCAATAACGAAGGGAAAGGGACGGACGCTGAATTCCATGGCGCCCTCTTGAATACGGCCGTGGAGGTGGTATTCTGGGCCGGTCGTGGCGGGTGAAACCCGACCGAGGAGAGCCGAACCCATGTCGTGTGCAGCCGTCGATCGTGCGTTGTGGATCGGTATCGCCGCGTCGGCGGCGCTCGTGCCTTCGGCGCTGGCCGGCACGGTGGGGCCGTGGACCATTCGCGTGGTGGAAGAGGGTGGTCGCGAGGCGAGCTGGTCGATCCCCGCCCTGGAGGCGGGCGAGTCCCGCCGGACGGTTGAGCTGGTGTCCCCGGGCGGTTCGTACGGTGTGGTATCCCTGGGGCGTACCCCACGGGGGAGCGACATGCCGGGACCGACGGTGGGGCTCAGTTACGACGTGACGGCGGGCTCTGTCGCGACGACGTTCATCATCGGGTCGGCGCTTCTCTCATTCCCGGCGATGAGCAGCCCGACGGGGCACGCGTTCGGCGATGTCGAGGTGAGCGACCTGAACGGGGATGGCGCGTTGTACACCGGCAACGGGCCGGGGGGCAACTCCTACTGGGCCCAGTACAACGGCTACGCGGGCACGCAGTCGGGCACCTCGTTCACCGAGCAGTTGGCGTCTATCGCGGCGCCCGCCGGAGGTTCCAACAGCGACTCGTTCGACACGGGTTATTCGACGATCGTCGCCTCGGTGCTGGACATCAGCACGGCGTGGAGCTTCCGGCTGACGGCCCACGACCGCGCGACCGGCAACTCCACGTTCGAACTCGACAAGCAGCCGGGCATCGTGCCCCTCCCGTCCGGCGCGGGGCTGGGTGCGTGCGGGCTTCTGGGGCTGGCGGTCAGGCGGCGCCGGGCCTGAGTTCCGGCGCCCCACGGTTCAGCGCAGCACCGGCAGGCTCGCCAGCCGCTCCACGCGCACCGCGACGCTCTTGAAGGCCGGCGTGAGGCTGGCCGGGTCGGTGTGCGCGGGGACCAGCGCGTTGGCCTCCGGGTAGTACATGGCGGCGTTGCCCGCCCGGATGTCGATGGCGCGGACGAGCACGCCCGGAACGACGCCGATCGC
>CAYWOF010000084.1:0-1754 GCA_964459825.1 uncultured Phycisphaeraceae bacterium
TCGGCTCGCCGCGCACGTGCTCCATCACGAAGTAGGGGCGCCCGTCGTCGGTGGGGCCGGCGTCGTGCACCCGCGCGACGTGCGGGTGGTCCATCACCGCCAGGGCCTGGCGCTCCTGCTCGAAGCGCGCCACGACGCCGGCCGAGTCCATGCCCGGCTTGATCACCTTGAGTGCCACGCGCTGCACGAAGGGCTCGCGGCGCTCGGCCAGGTACACCACGCCGAATCCCCCCTCCCCGATCTGGCCCAGGACGTGGTACGGTCCGATCCGCCCGGGCGCGGCCCGCCCCCCGAGGGCGCGACCCAGCGCCGACACGCCCGGGGCCTCGAGCGGCATGCTCGCGTCCGCGTCGCGGATCAGGCGCAGCACCTCGCGCACCACCTGCGCGTCCTCGACCCCCGCCCCCTCGACGAAGCCCGCGCGCTCGCCCGGCGGGCGCTGGATCGCCGCCTGCGCCAGGCGGTCGACGAGCTCACGCTGCCGGGCCGTCAGCTGCGCCGCCATCGTCCGACTCCTGCAGCCGCCCCCGGAGCCACGCGCGCGCGAGCTTCCAGTCCGCGATCACGGTGGAGGGCGCCACCCCGAGAATCTCGGCCGTCTGCTCGATGGTCCGCCCCCCGTAGAACCGCTGGAGCACCACGGCGTGCCACCGCTCGTTGTACGCCTCCAGCGCCTCGATCGCCTCGTCGATCGCCAGGAACCGCGCCGAGTCGCCGTCCTCGCCGGGCGCGCCGGCATCGAGGTCGTCCAGCCCCGCCCTCGCCCGCCCGCCGCCGCGCTTGGCGGCCACGCGCCCCCGGTGGTAGTCGCGCAGGATCGTGCGCATGGCGAGGGCCACGGAGCGGAAGAACGTCGCGCGGCTCTCCTCGATCGCCCGGGGCGCATCCGGGAAGCGCCGGGCAAGCTCGAGCCAGAGCTCGTGCGTCAGGACGGTCGGCTGCATCGTCTCGCCGACCCGGCCCACCCGCGGGACGGAGGCGGCGATCCGCTTGAGCTCGTCGTAGACCGCCTCGAAGAGGGCATCGCGCTCGCGCCCCGAGCCCTCGCGCGCGTGGCGAATCAGGAGCGTCAGGTCCGGTCTTGGGGCCATCCACTCAGCATACCCGACCGGACCGCGGACGCCAGCCTCCCCGTGTCGACCCGAGGACCGCGGGCTTAGTACGCCACGTCATCGCCGCCCCCGGGGGCCTCCTGGAGCTGCGCCCGCCACTGCGCTGCCGTCTGGTCGAAGCCGCGCCCCGGCTCGGCCGCGTGCCACATGTCGTACAGCTCGGCCAGCGCCAGGACGCACCCGGCGCTCCCGCCCGGCGTGTTGGGGGCGCTCGAAGCCGTGCGCAGGCTCTCCCGGAGGATGGCGTCGGCCTCCTCGAACCCGCCCCCGACCGCCCTGGTCAGCCCCAGGAACACACCGGCGGCGGCGGCGCGCCAGGGGTCCCCGCCCGGGTCGCGCTGGGCCAGGGCCAGGCTGGCGCGCTGCTCGGCCTCGAACGCCGGGAGGCGCCCGGCGTCGCGCAGGAGGCGGGCCAGCCGGACCACGCCGTCGATCGTTTCCGGGTGCAGGTGGCGCCGCAGGGCCATCCGCCCCTCCAGGGCCCGGCGGAACGCCGCCTCGGCCTCGTCGGTGCGCCCCTGCGCCGCCAGCGCCTGCGCGAGCACCTCCACGGACATGAGCGTGGCCGGGTGGCCGGGCGCCAGCACACGCTCCCGGTCCCGCACCACGCGGCGCAGGCACTCCTCGGCCACGGACGCGTGG
>CAYWOF010000084.1:1764-10720 GCA_964459825.1 uncultured Phycisphaeraceae bacterium
CGACAAAGGCGTTCAGGCTTTCGATCTTGTGCACGAGGCCCTGCTCCAGCAGGAGCCGTCCCCAGCTGTGGGCCGAGATCAGCGTCGTCGGGTGGTCGTCGCCGAGCACGCGCCGGCGTCGCTCGTAGACCTCACGCACGCACGCGCTCGCCTCGTCCAGCCGGCCCAGCGCGACGAGGGCGTGGCCGCGCGTGTTCATCGCCGTCAGCGTCCGCGGGTCGTCGTCACCCCGCACCCGCCGGTTGCGCTCGATCGCCTCGCGCAGAACCGCCTCCGCGTCCGCGTCCCGGCCGGTCCGCAGCAGCAGCCGCCCCAGCACCGACAGCGCGTCGATCGACTCGGCGGCGTCGTCCCCCACCGTGGCGCGCAGGCCATCCAGCGCCCGGCGGACAAGCCGGATCCCCTCGGTGTAGTTGCCCTGCGCGCTCCGGAGTGTGCCGAGCCCGAGGATCGCGACCAGCGTCTCCGGATGCCCCGGGCCGCGCACCCGCTCCAGACGCTCGATGGCCCCGGTGTAGCAGGGCTCCGCGCTGTCGAGCTGGCCGCGCAGCATCAGGAGGTGGCCCAGCGTCAGCCACGTCCGCAGCGTCTCGGGATGATCCGGACCCAGCGCCTCGCGTCGCAGGGCCAGCGCCGTCTCCAGCGCCGTTCCCGCCCGGTCGCGCACCCCCAGCTCGACGAGGACCTCCCCCACGCACTGCAGAAGCCGGGCCCGCGCCAGCGGTCGGTCGTGGAAGCGTGCGTCGATCTCCGTCAGCGCCCACGCCAGCACGTGCTCGTCGATGGCGCGCCGGGCGGCCCCCGTGAGATCGGCCGGGCGGACCGGCTCGCCCCCGGCCCCTCCCCCGGTCCCGGCCGGCGCCCCGGCGGACGTTCCCAGCTCGCGCAGGAGGATCCGGGCGATCGCGTGCGGGTCCAGCCTCCGCAGCACGGACTCCTCGAACGCCGCGACCGCCTCCGCCTCGTCCCGCGCCGCCGACTCCCGCACCAGGGCCGCGCGCTCGCGCACGGCGAACCAGAGCGACACCCCCGTCGCGCCCAGCAGGCTCGCCAGGATCGCCATGGCGACGGCGACGGGAGCCCGGTGACGGCGCACGAACTTGCGCACGCGATAGGCCGCGCTCTCGGGGCACGCCTCGAGCGCCCGGCCCGCGAGGTAGTTCCGGACATCGCGCGCCAGGTCGTGGGCGGAGGCGTACCGCTCCCGGCGGTCCTTCCGCAGGGCCTTGAGCGGGATCCAGTCCAGCTCCGATCGCAGCTCCCGCGCCAGCCCCGGCACGGTCGTCCGCCGGCGGGTCGCGATGCCGCCCGAGCCGGACGCCGCTCCCTCCACCGGCGGGGTCGTGCCCGGCCCGCGCTCCCCCTGGGCCAGGCGCAGCAGGCGCGTGCTCGGGCGCGGCGGGTCCTCCTCGCGGATCACCCGCCGCACGTGGTCCAGGCCGGCGCGGCGCAGGGCCTGCGTTTCGAACGGGAGGCACCCCGTCACGAGCTCGTACAGCACCACGCCGAGCGAGTACACGTCCGAGCGCGTGTCGATGTCGTCCGCCCCGAGATCGGCCTGCTCGGGCGACATGTACTCCAGCGTCCCGATGATCTGGCCCTGCTCGGTGTAGATCGTCCGGTCCGTCAGCCCCCGGCTGATCGCCTTGGCGACGCCGAAGTCGATGACCTTGGGCAGGGGCCGGTCCTCGCGGACCGCCACGAGGATGTTCGAGGGCTTGATGTCGCGGTGGATGATCCCCTTGTGGTGGGCGTGCTGGATCGCGTCGCACACCGGCACGAAGAGCTCCAGCCGCTCGCGCACCGACAGCGTGTGCCGGTCGCAGTACTCCACGATCGACTCGCCCTGCACGTGCTCCATCACGAAGTACGGGCGTCCGTCGTCCGTCGTGCCCGCGTCGTAGACGCGTGCGATGTTGGGGTGGTCCATCATCGCCAGCGCCTGGCGCTCCTGCTCGAAGCGCGCGATGACCGTCTCCGAGTCCATCCCCGGCCGGATGACCTTGATGGCCACGCGCTGCACGAACGGCGCCCGCCGCTCCGCGAGATACACGTCGCCGAAGCCCCCGTGCCCCAGCAGCGACAGCACGTGGTAGCCGCCGATCCGCTCGGGGATCGAGCGCCCGCCCCCCAGGGCCCGACCCAACGTCGAGACCCCCGGGGCCTCCAGCGCGAAGCTCGCGTCGGCCTCCCGGATCAGGCGGAGCGCCTCCTCCACCACCAGGGGATCCGCGACTCCCGCGCCCTCGATGAACCCCGCCCGCTCGCCCGGCGGGCGCCGCAGCGCCTCGTGCGCCAGGCGATCGACCTGATCGCGCTGCTGGGCGGTCAGCCCCATCCGCCGACTCCTGCACCGGACACGGGTTCCAGACCCCGGCCAGCTTAGGCGTCCCGGCGCGCGATGGCGGCGGCCCGCACGGGCCGCCGCCCCTGTTTCCGGTTCCGGCCGCGCCGCGTTACGGGATGCGGGCGCCCGTGATGATGAGCGAGTACGTCCGGTACGCCGTCGTGGGCGACTTGAGCTTCTCATGCGTGATCTGAAGGGTCCAGGTCTCGACCGCGCCCGCCCCGATCGGCTCCATCATCGACTCCGACACGTCGATCACCTCCACGTTGTCCCGGTCGTTGTCGCCGCGCACCGCCATCGTGGACGGGCTGGCCGGATTCAGGCACCAGGGCCGGTAGTAGATCACCCCGGAGCCCGTGGGACGAACCCACGAACGGATCACCGTCGCATCCAGGTCATTCGTCAGACGCTTGGTCGTCGGGTCCAGCGTCGCCGTGGAGGGGACGCTGCCGGCCTGGTCCAGGTAGCACAGCGTGACGCGGATGGGGCCGCCGGTCGGGATGAGGGCGAACGTCTGGGTCGAGCCCGTGTACCCGTTCTGCAGGACCTCGGCGACGCCGCCGCTCGCGTCGTCGATGACCTCCGCCGCGCGCCGGGCGTTGATGAGCCCGTACCCGAACTGGTAGTCGGGCCCGTCGTACGAACCGGCCTCGTCGGCGATGTGGATGACGAGGCCCTTGAGCGTGGAGCTGAACCACGCGGTGCCCGGGAAGTAGTTGGCGAGCTGCTGGTGCAGCAGCGCCAGCGCTCCCGTCGCCGAGGGGGCCGACATGGAGGTGCCGCTCATGTTCGTGTAGGCGGTCCCCGATCCGTACGAGGCGTTGGTGGAGTAGAGCCAGACCCCGTTGGCCACCACGTCGGGCTTGATGCGCCCGTCGTCCGTCGGGCCGAAGCTGGTGAAGGAGGCGGCCGCGACCGAGGTGGGCCCGGAGTAGCCGCCCGCGATGTCGCCGACCGCGCCGACCGTCAGCGTGTTCTTGGCCGTCTGGATCCCGCCCGGGAGCGTGTCGTAGCCCGTGGACCCGCCGTCGGCGGCGCGCGACGTCGTCGTGGCCACCCAGGACCCCCCGGAGTAGACGTAGTACGTCCCCCCCGTGCCGGGACCGGCGTCGACACGATCGTTCCCCGCCGACACGACCGGAAGGTGGTACGGGTAGGCGTACAGCATCTCGTCCCACGACTTGGACGTGTCGGTGTAGTACCCGAACTTGTAGTCCTCGCTCGAGCTGACGCTCGTGTCGCCGTACCAGCGCCACACGCCGGTGGAGCTGTCATAGCCGCAGATGACCCCCCACGAGTGGTTCGACAGCTTCGTGCCCACCCCCGCCTCGTAGACCATCTCGTTGAGCACGTCGGTCGTGTCCCAGCCATAGACCTGCACCGACGGCGCCATGCCCTTGGCGCTCGCGTCCATCCCCTGCGCCGCGATCGTCCCCGTCACGTGCGTGGCGTGCGCCGTGTAGGCGATGGTCTCATCGGCGAAGAGCGCGGCCGTCGATCGGAATCCGACGCGCCCGCCGAACTCCGAGTGGAAGTACATGGGCAGGCCTCCCACCTCGAAGACGGCCACGGTCTGTCCGGCGCCGCTCAGGTCGTAGCCCGTGCCCCCACCCGCCTGGATGTCGTCCACGCTGATCGTCTTGGCCGAGTTGACGTTCGTGGACTGCTCCCACACCGGCATGGCGCCCATGAATCCCTGAAACCGGCGGACCTTGCCGCCGGGCAGGTACTTGACGCCCCCATCGCCCTGCGGGACGCGCGGGTCGACCGTCTGGGCCTGCGCTGCGCCGGCCGCGAGGGCAAGGCCCAGGGTGGCTGCGCATCCGAGTGTCCACGCGTGCGAGCGGTTGTGGCCAGTGTTCATGGGTCCTCTCCGTTTCGTGGCGGCGGGTGCTTCGGTGGGGAACGGCCTGCCGCGCCAGCGCCGTCTCCGCTTGTGCCTCTGGGAGAGCGGGACGTCGGGCACCGATCGGTTCGAAGCCGAGCGCGCCGCGGCGCCATCCCCCGACTCGCCCAGCCTCGCCTCTTCCCCTCCCTCCCGGGATCGGCCGGGCGCCGCCCGCCGGGAACCGCCCTGATGGAAAAAGGCCCGGACGCGGGCCCGCGTCGGGATTCACATGATCCGGTGAACGATGCGGGCGAGGGAGGGCCGGTGTAGGCCGCACCGAAGTTGCCCAGGTCGAGCGCGTGGATCAGTCCGTCGTGGTTGGCATCGGCGATGGGCTTGCCGGCGATAAACGCCGTGGTGGACTCGGTCAGGCCCAGTGCGTTCACGCTCCCGGAGTGGGACGGCGTTCGTCCAGCTCGACCTCGCGTCGTGAGGGAAACGCGTAGCGCGCGCCCGGCCGGGGGCGGTTTTTCTTCGTTGCCCGCTCACGCCACCCCCTCGAGGAACGCCCTTTTTATGGGGCCGGAACCCCGTCCGCCGGGTCCGGATTCGGCTTGCGTTCGATCGGTCCGGATGTAGACTGGACCGGGGGACCACGTGCTTCGAGTGGCCTACATCGCCGTCCCGCTCCTGCTCGCCGGTGTGGCCGGTGCGCAGACGCCTGTACCTTGGACGGCCTAAGGGGAACGGCCTTGCCTCGAATCGCGATCCCACTCTTGGCCGCAAGGGTCGCCGTTCTTCTCTCGGGTGTCGCGTGCGCGCAGGTGCCGGGCCTGTGGTTCGTCGGAGCACCGCCGCAGACGACGGGCGGTTCAGTCCAGGGGTTGACCGCTGACGGCGGCCTCGCCGTGGGCGCCACGGGCAACGGCGCGATCACGCCCGGATTCACTTGGACGGCGAGTGGCGGGCGGTACGACTTCGGGTTCGAGCCCGGGATGCCCGCGCACTCGCCGGCGACCGCGGTCGATAGCACCGGCCAGACGATCGTCGGGTGGGCATCGCTGGCGAGCGCAGCCCCGGTGCATCGCGCCTATCGGCGCGTGGGGAGCGGCCCGCTCCAGGACCTGGGCATCCTCGCGGGGACGAACCGGAGCTTCGCGCGCGGGGTGAGCGGGGATGGGAGCGTGGTGACCGGGTACGCCGAGTTCTACAACGACCCCCCTCAGTTCACCTACCTCGGCCAGGCCTTCCGGTGGGAAGCCGCCACGGGCATGGTGGGCCTGGGGTATCTGCGCCCGAACGGGACGTACAGCCGAGCCAACGGGATCAGCCGGGATGGCACGACGATCGTCGGCTACAGCGTTTCCAACGGGCCCTTCGGGGACCAGGAGGCGTTCAAGTGGACGGCCGGTAGCGGCATGGAGGCGCTGCCCGGGCTGCCGGGGGCACCATTCCAGTCGGCGGAGGCAAGGGCGGTCAACGCCGACGGGGCCGTGATCGTCGGAGGAGCCCCGGCGCCCGATTCCAGGTACCACGCCGTCCTCTGGACAGCATCGGGCATCGAGGATCTCGGGGTTCTTCCCGGGTTCCTTGACAGCACCGCGTTCGCCGTTGACGATGCGGGAACCGTTGTCGGTGGCGATCTTACGAACGGCAGCCTAGCCCACGCGTTTGTGTGGACGCCGGCAACTTCGATGCTGCTCCTCTCCGACTACCTGGCTGGCTTCGGGGTCAGCGTCCCCGCGGACTATCGGCTCGAGGAAGTGTTCGCGATCTCCGGAGACGGACTGACATTCGCCGGGGTGGCCCGCCACCTGCCGACAAACCGTTCCGAAGGGTTCGTCGCCACCATTCCAGCCCCCGCGAGCGTGCTGGTCCTGCTGGCGCCGTGGCTCGGGTTGCTCCGGCGAAAGCGTTGATTCCCATCGTGCCGGGCTTGAAGGGCTTCGGGGGCGGGAGAAAGGAACGACCATGATTCGCTGGTTCTCGGTCGTTGCGCCGATCCTGGCGCTGACCGGCATCGTTGCGGCACAGGAAACGAGACCGCTCTTCTTCCTGTGGGACTCGGTCTCGACCGCCACGACTCCCGCCGTCCCCACCACGTACGCCTCGCAGATCGTGCGTGTGAAGGTCGATGCGTACCTGGATGGCGAGGGCTATCCGGATGGCGTCGCGGCGGGCCGAGCGTGCGCCCAGAAGGCATGGGACCAGATCGCAGCCAACAAGACAAGGGAGGACGCTGTCTGCCTGACCTTGCAGAACTTCGGGCAGTGGATCTGGGCACCCCCGCCCAACAACTGGGCTCCCAACCCTAGCATGGTCAGTTTCCTAGATGAGGACGACGTGCTCACCAATGTGCAATGGATCGGCGGCACCCCTCCCCTCGACTACCGGCTGCTGCAGTGCATGCAGCCTTGGATGGAGGTGGGACGGGCGAAGGTGACTCTCTGGATGGAGGACTTCATCTACGGCTACACGCACCTGGACCCACCGTACATGAACCACAACGCCGGTCCGCCGCCCGCGCGGGCCGCGTTCGACACGGAGGTATCTCTGGCTCTCTGCTGCCTCGATGCGAACGCCATCCGCATCATCGAGGCCGTCGCCAACGACACGACTCGCTGGAATGACACACCGGTGCCCGGATTCGGTACCCAGACCATGGCCGACCTTTTCGCTACGGCGAAGGCGAATGTATTCGTGGGACGATCTTAGTTTGCCTCAACTCCTGTTCCGCAACCTTGGTCCCGAGGCGGACCAGAACCGGCCGTATGTGATCTGGTACTGGGAGATTGTGGATGCGGCGCTCGACGCCGCCATGAACGAGTGCGCCTACGGGAAGGGAACCCCCGCCACGCTTCTCAAAGCCGCCTGGCCCAACTGCAAGGTCAGCAACTACAACGACATCAGCGCCGATGGCAAGCGCGACGGGTTCGGCTGGTACTTCGGGCGCCCGTTCGACCACGCCCCCCCGCCCGCGTCGCCGCCGGCACTGACGGCCGTGCGGGATTGCATCCGCGGCCAGACCGCGGCCTTCGGCACCGGCGCCCAATACCGCTGGAACGACTTCGTCCACGATCCCAACGGTCCCAACGAGCGGCGCAGCCTCTGGGACACGCGCCCGTCCGTCGCCAGCGGCGACTTCTCCGCCCCCGAGCTGTACCCGACCGATGCGCCGCACATAACCGCGGATCGGAAGAAGGTCTACGAGCCGGACTGGCCCCCGGTGGACCAGGAGTCCATCATGCTCGATCGTGCGCGGCGCACGGTCGAGTCGATCATCAACAGCCCCGGGGGTACTCCCTCGAAGGTGACGCCATGGATCGCGGGCTGGGGGACCACGATCCCCTACTCGGGCTACCCGACGCTCCCGATCATCGATTCGGACCTTCGCCGCCTGCTGGCGCGTCTGCGGGCTCTGCGGGTCCCCGAGATCCTCATCTGGTGGAACCATGTCACGGTCCCCGATCCGGCGTGGGACATCACGGTCGCCACCATGGATCGCGTCTACATCCCGCAGCTTGACAGCGCGTGGGTCGTGTTCGCCGAGGCTGACATCCCGATCGATCCGGACATCCTCCGCTACACCGTCCGCACGCCTCACGTCTCCGCCGAGGTCATCGAGCTGCGGGCCGGCATTCTGGGCCAGGACCGCCAGGTGATCATCCAGGTGCACTACGACAACCTGACCGGCTGGAACACGCTCGACACCTTCGAGCTGAACTTCGAGGGCCTGGTCAAGCCGGTTGCTGGGACTGCCGGGGATGTGCGAGGGCGGATCTCGGTGTGGAACGGCTCCGCGTGGGACGATCAGGTCTACATCAACGACTTCCCCGGGGGCGGCCCGGAGTGGGGCTTCGGCTTCTTCGCGCCGGTCAATCCCGCCAGCGCGGGGGCCAACGCCGGGTGGTACGAGACGCGGCGCACCTGGCCCATCAACCCGAGCGCTCCCACGTTCGAGGAGGGAACGCTGGACATCCAGATCCTCCTGCGTCGCCCGGGCATCGGGTCCGGCCAGGGGTTTGACGTCCGCTTCGACCTGGCCCAGCTCATCGGTGTTCCCGGGGGCGATTGCTCGGGGTGCGACACGGTGGCCCTGGGTGCGGACATCGACCGCTCGGGGAGCGTGAATCCCACGGACCTGGCCGAGTTCACGGCCGCGTTCATCGCTGGTAAGCGCATCGCCGATGCCAACAACGACGGCCAGATCAACGCGCTCGACCTGAGCGTCTTCGGCGCAGCCTACAACGGTCCTCCATGATCACGGTACCACATCGGTGAGCAACCCAGCCCGGGCCCTCGCCCGGGTCTTTTCGTTCATCTGGGCTACGTCCCCGCGGATAAACCGTAGCTCAGACCCCCGGCTGCTCGGCCCCCCGCGGCCCCCAGGGCAGGCACGGGGGCAGGTCCACCCCTCCGGCGGCAGGCCCTCGAGCCGCCGCTTCCAGCGCTCGGCGTGGTGCGTCGCCACCGGCGCGCCGGCGTCCAGCTCCGCGCGCCGGGCGTCGAACCGGTCCAGCAGCGCCCGGCGCACCGGGTCGCTCGCGTCCGCCTCGGCCAGCGCCTCGGCCGTCGCGCCCTTGAACCTCTGCCGCTGGTCCTGCACGAGCCGGGCCGCCAGGTCCACCGCCTCGGCGTCCGCGGCCAGCGGTCCATTGTGCACGACCTCAGGCGAGCATTCGGCCAGACCGTCGTCGAGCACGGCGCGCCCGCCACCATAGATGCACCCCCCGCGCAAACCACTAGACGGGTCACGGCGCCCGCCAATGTCGGTGACGAAA
>CAYWOF010000085.1:0-10590 GCA_964459825.1 uncultured Phycisphaeraceae bacterium
CGTGTGGTACAGCCCCAGCCAGTGGCCCACCTCGTGCGTCGCCGTGTCGCCGAGGTGGTAGGGCGCGGCCGTGCCGCCCGGCACCGAGGAGTACAGGATCACCACCCCGTCCTTCGCCGGGCTCGAGGCGTACGACCACGGGAACGTCGCCCACCCGAGGTAGCCCCCGCCCGGGTTGCACGAGTAGATGTTCAGGGTCGCGGCGTTGCCCTGGTGGAGGGCGGTCTTGGCCTGCGTCTCGGCGGCGGAGCCCGGGCCCATGGCGTACCACGAGGCGTTGGTGGTGCGCGTCACGCCCGCGAGCACGAACCGGAAGGGCGTGTCGGTCCCGCCGGTCGCGCCGCCGTACGCGTCGTTGAGCACCTGGATCTGCGCATCGATCTGCGACTGCGGGATGTTGCCGTTCGACAGGTTCGGGCCGTTGTTGATGACGTGGAACCAGACGCTCACCGTCACCGACCCCGGGGCGCGGTCGGTCACGCCGGGCTGGGCGCGCCACCACCGGTAGCTCTGCTCCACCCACTGCTTGACCGCGTCGGCGGGCTCGGGCGTCTGGCACCGGCCGCCGGCCTGCACGAACATCGCCTGGCTCGGCCAGACCGTGGGCCCGATGACCAGCGGCGTGGCGCCCAGGCCCAGCGCCGGATCGACCTCCGTGCGCTGCACCTGGGCCAGCGCGGGCGCGACGAGCACGAGCCCGATCCCGAACATCGAGAGTCCCCGCATGTGCTGTTCCTTTCCGCGAGAAGACCGTCACCCCGCCCCCCCTCCGCCCCCCTTCCGAACCCGCCCGCGCCGACCGCCGGCGGCCGGCCCAGTCTACCACACTCGAATCGGCCCGCAATCACCTCTCGATCCACTCTTCAAGGAGGTGCCGTGCGCTCGATGCCCCCCGTGCGCCGTCGCACCACGGCCGTATCGGAATCGCCAGGAACCCCTTGGTCCCGCGGCCGGAATCGGAATAGGAGTACGACATCCTGATCGTGGGACGAGCCCACGTTTTGGCTTGCGTTTGGCCCACCCGCATGTACCTTGGATGGAGAAGGGGGCCCGCCTTGCCTCGGATGATCGCCATCGCCGCGCCGCTCCTGCTCGCCGGGGTCGCGGGCGCGCAGACGCCAGGGTTCTGGCGCGTGGGTTTGCCGCCCAACGGAACGCAGGGTCAGGTGGTGGCGCTCTCGCAGAACGGGGCCATCGCCGCGGGGACCAACGCGGTGACCGATCCGCCGCCGTTCGGGCGCGGACCCGGGTTCTCGTGGAGCCTGCCCACCGGGCGCGTGGACTGGGGCCTCCAGCCGGGCATGCCCTACCGGAGCGAGGTGAAGGCCATGAGCTCCAGCGGCTCGGTGATCGTGGGCATCACCGAGACGGGCGCGGGCCCCTTGGAGGATGAGCGTGCGTTCCGGCGCGTGGGCAACGGCCCGGTCGAGTCGCTTCCCTTGCTCCCCAACCAGTTGCGGGGCTACGCGTCGGGGGTGAGCGGGGATGGGACGGTGATCGTGGGCTGGAACGAGAACTCGGCCTATCCGCTGCTGTACGCGTACGGGCAGGCGTATCGCTGGACCGAGTCCGGCGGCGTGCAGGGGCTGGGGTACCTCCGCCCCAACGGCAGCTTCAGCGTGGCCCACGGCATCAGCCGCGATGGCTCGACCATCGTCGGGTTCAGCCAGTCGGATGGCCCGTTCGGCGGGCCGTTCGAGGCGTTCCGCTGGCGCGGGGGCGAGGGAATGACGGCGCTCCCGCCACTGTCGAACGGGAACGGCTGGTCTGAGGCCCGTGCGGCCAATGCCGATGGATCCGTGGTCGTCGGCCAGTCCGACGCGGGCGGTCCGGACCACGCCGTTCGCTGGGTGAACGGCTTGGCGCAGGATCTGGGGACCGCGCCCGCCTACTACGCCAGCATCGCGTACGCCACCAATGACACGGGCGAGGTCATCGGGGGCGCGGCCACCTCGGGCGCATGGACCTCGGCCACCGTGTGGACACCCGCAACCGGGATGGTCCTCTTGGCGGACTTCCTGAGCGCGCACGGCGTGCTTGTGCCTACCGACCTTGACCTCACCTACGCGTGGGCCGTCTCGGGAGATGGCCTGACCTTTGGTGGCCAGGCATTCAACCTCCAGACCCACGTGATCGAGGGCTTTGTCGCCACCATTCCATCGCCCGGGACGGCGATGGTCATCCTCGCGCCGCTGGTACTCCGGCGGCGTCGAAACGGCTGAGTGCGCGCCGACAACTCGATCGAACGGCCCACGACGTACTCCCCGCGCGCCTCGTCGGTCGCGCCAGGGCCTTGGCGGGAATCTGGGTGGAACCGCGGGTGCCGAACCGCCCCACTCTTCGCTCCGGAGGAGCGCACGGCTGTTGCCAGGGGCGCGGCGGCGCTTCGCCGCGAGCCCCTGGATATGGAGTTCAAGACCCCTCGCCCCGGAGGGGCGCGCGGAGCGAGCACGCGGTTCGTCGGCCCCTCCGGGGCCGGATCCCCCAATAGGGTGGCCACCCGGGGCTGGCCGCCCGAGGCGGCTGCGCCCCCGGCAACATCCGCGCGCCCCTTCAGGGCGGATCCGCCCGATGAGGGGCGCGGCCACCCAAAGCGAGCCACCGGGGATGCCGCCCTGCGGCCCTTCTCCGTCGCCACGGTGGTTCCATCGCGGCGTTGCCGGTGCAACTCCCGGCACGGTCGCCGGAATCATGGGATCATGCCGGACCCCGGCGCGCCCGCGGGAGCGGGCCGACCCAGGAGAGGATCATGCGAGACACCGCCATCGTCGCGATCACGCTGCTGGCCGCCGCTACCTCCGTCCGTGCCGGCGATGTCCCCCGGTACACGGCGCGCCAGTTCTACGCGACCACGGCCATCGCCGTTCCCGGGCCCGAGGCCCTCGCCTTCTCGCCCGATGAGGGCCGGCTCCTGCTCTCGAGCGACCAGTCCGGGTGCTTCAACGTCTACACGCTCCCCATCGCGGGCGGGGCGATGACGGCCCTGACCGACTCGAAGGCCGACAGTCGCTTCGCCGCCAGCTTCTTCCCGCGCGATGAGCGGGTGCTCTTCCAGGGGGACACGGGGGGCAACGAGCTGACCCACGTGTACGTGCGCGAGGCCGATGGGGCGGTCCGCGACCTGACGCCGGGCGAGAAGCTCAAGGCCGACTTCGTGGGGTGGCTGGCGGACGGGAGCGCGTTCTTCCTGATGACCAACGAGCGCGACCCGCGGGCCTTCGACCTGTACCGGTACGACGCGAGCGCGGGCGGCGGGTACGCGCGCGAGCTGGTCTACCAGAACCCCGGCGGGTTCGACGTCAGCGGGGTGAGCCCCGATGGGAAGACGGTGGTCCTGACCAAGTCCATCACCAACGCCGACAGCGACCTGTACGTGGCGGGCACGGGCCCGGCCGGGGGCGAGGCGCGCCTGATCACGCCGCACGGCGCGTCCGGGTCCGGGCCGGCGGGGGAGGTGCTCCACCAGTTCTCGTGCTTCACGCCCGATGGTTCCGCGATCTACTTCCTCTCCAACGCCGGGTCGGAGTTCGACCACCTCCGGTCGTTCGTGCTGACCGGCCTGGGCGCGGGCGAGCGCAACCACCGACTCGTCGAGGAGGCGCCGTGGGACATCTCCTACTCGGTCTTCGCGCCGGGCGGGCAGTACCGCGTGACGGCCGTCAACGCCGATGCGCGCACCGAGCTGACCGTGCGCGACGCGAGGACCAACGCCCCGATCGCCCTGCCCTCGCTGGGGGCGCTGGACATCACCGGCGTGCGCTTCAGCCCGAGCGGACGCTCCATGGCCTTCCTGGCCAGCAGCGACACCGCGCCGGCGAACCTCTACGTGATGGACGTCAGGAGCGGCACGCACCAGCGTCTGACCAGCACGCTCAACCCCGAGATCCACGAGGAGCACCTCGTCTCCTCGCAGGTCGTCCGCTACCCGAGCTTCGACGGCCTGGAGATCCCCGCGATCCTGTACAAGCCCCGGGACGCCGGCCCCGCGGCCAAGGTTCCGGCCCTGGTCTGGGTCCACGGCGGGCCCGGCGGGCAGACGCGCGTCGGCTACAGCGCCCTGATCCAGTTCCTGGCCAACCACGGGTACGCGGTGCTGGGCGTCAACAACCGCGGCTCGTCCGGATACGGCAAGACGTTCTTCCACAAGGATGACCGCAACCACGGCGAGGGCGACCTGCAGGACTGCGTGTTCGGGCGCAGGTACCTCGAGAGCCTGGACTGGGTCGATCCGGAGCGCATCGGCATCATCGGCGGGTCGTACGGCGGGTACATGGCGGCCGCGGCCATGACGCTCACGCCCGACGCGTTCGACGTGGGGATCGACCTCTTCGGTCCGACGAACTGGAAGCGGACGCTCGAGAGCATCCCGGCGTGGTGGGGGCCGGCGCGCGATGCGCTCTACGCCGAGATGGGCGACCCCGCGACCGATCAGGAACGGCTGCAGCGCATCAGCCCGGTCTTCCACGGGAAGAACATCCGCAAGCCGTTCATGGTGGTGCAGGGGGCCAACGACCCGCGCGTGCTCCAGCGCGAGAGCGACGAGATCGTGGCCGCGGCCCGCGCCAACGGCGTCCCGGTCGAGTACGTGGTCTTCCCGGACGAGGGGCACGGCTTCCTGCGCAAGGAGAACCGGATCGAGGCGGCGGAGAAGCAGCTGGACTTCCTGGAGAACTACCTCAAGGGCGCCAGGTAGCCCGGCCCGGCCCTACGGCTGATCCGCGCGCTGCATCCACTCGAACTCCAGGGGCTCGAGCTCCTGGGCCAGGCGCTTGCGCTCCTCGCCGAGGCGGTTGCAGTGGGCCGTGTCGCGCCAGACGTCGGGGTCGTTGAAGGCCGCGTCGATCTCGCGGATGCGGGCCTCGATGGTCTCGATACGCTGCTCGAGCTGCTCGGTCTTGAGGCGTGCGAGGGCGTTGGCGCTGGGCCCGCGCGCCGGGACTCCTCCTCCTCGCGCCGGGCCGCGGCCTCGCGGGCCCGCTTCTTCTCGTGCCAGTCGCTGTAGGACCCGTGGAAGATCTCGGCGTGCCCCTGGCCGTCGAGCACGACGAGGTGGTCGCACGTGGCGTCGATCAGGGCCCGGTCGTGGCTGATGAGGACGAGCGTGCCGTCGTACCCGTCGCCCTCCTCGTCGGGCGTCAGGGCGTCCTCGAGGCGCTCGCAGCTGGGGATGTCGAGGTGGTTGGTCGGCTCGTCGAGGACGAGCAGGTTCTTGGCGCTGGCCAGGAGCCCGGCGAGCACGGCGCGCGAGCGCTCGCCCCCGGAGAGGGTGCCGAGCGTCCGCTCCTGCTCATCGCCGCTGAAGAGGAACGCGCCGGCGAGGTTGCGGGCCTGCTGCTCGCTGAAGGTCTTGCCCGCGACCTCCTTGAGGATCACGCCCTGGAGGTAGCGCCACACGGGCAGGTCCATGTCCAGGTGCTCGTGGGTCTGGCGGTAGAACCCGGCCCTGACGTTCGAGCCGATGCGCACGATCCCCGCGTCGGGGGTCCAGCCGGGGTCCTCGCCCGTCGGGGCGTAGGGATCGACCGCCCTGACGAGGCACCGGACGAGCGTGGTCTTGCCGGCGCCGTTGGGGCCGATGATGGCCCAGCGCTCGGCGCGGGAGATGGTCAGGTCCAGCCCGTCGAACAGCACCTTCACGCCCTCCGCGCCGTCGTCGGCCTTCTGGGTGTAGCGCTTGGAGAGGCCGCGCGCCGAGAGCACGATGTCCCCGGTCCGCTCGGCCTTGGGGAACTCGAAGCGGAGGGTGCCCAGCTCCATGGGGCGCTCGAGCGTGGCGTCGCGTTTCTCGCGTTCCAGTTTCGTCTGGCGTCCGCGCGCCTGCTTGGCCCGCTGGCCGGCCTTGTAGCGCCGGATGAAGGCCTCCTCGTGGCGGAACTTGGTCTGCTGGTTCTCGTACGCGCGGAGCATGGCGGTGCGGCGCTCGGCGCGCAGCTCGCGGAACGCCTGGTAGTTGCCGGGGTAGTCGATCAGGCGCCCCTGCTCGGTCTCGACGATCCGCGTGACCACCCGGTCGAGCAGGAACCGGTCGTGGCTGACCATGAGCACCGCGCCGCGGTAGTCGCGCGTGAGGAACTCCTCGAGCCACTCGCGTCCCGCGATGTCGAGGTGGTTGGTCGGCTCGTCGAGGAGCAGGATGTCCGGCTCTTCCAGGAGCAGGCGCGCCAGGGCCAGGCGCCCGCGCTGGCCGCCGGAGAGGTCGCGCGTCCGGATGGCGAACTGCTTGTCGACGAAGCC
The DNA here is from genome assembly GCA_964459825.1 of uncultured Phycisphaeraceae bacterium. Classification (GTDB taxonomy): domain Bacteria; phylum Planctomycetota; class Phycisphaerae; order Phycisphaerales; family UBA1924; genus CAYWOF01. The sequence goes on from CAYWOF010000085.1 coordinate 6,235, forward strand.
CAGGCCGTGCAGGACCGCGTCGATCTTGTGGTCGATCGCGTGCCCGCCCGCCGCGTCCACCCGGTGCTCCAGCTCCGCCTGGCGCTTGAGGAGCCGCTCGAGCTCGGGGCCCTCGGCCAGCGCCAGGCGCTCGTAGAGGGCGTGCTGCTCCTGGTGCAGGCGGTGGAGCTCGGCGAAGGCGCCCTCGGCCGCGCCCCGCAGCGTCTCCTCGGGGTCCAGCGTGGGGTCCTGGCTGAGGTAGCCGGCGCGGCAGCCGCGCGCCAGGGCCACCGTGCCCGAGTCCGGGGGCAGTTGGCCGGCGAGGACCCGCAGGAGCGTGGTCTTGCCGGTGCCGTTGCGCCCGACGACGCCGACGCGCTCGCCGAGCTCGACGCCGATCGAGCGCCCGTCGAGGATGATCGAGTCGCCGTGGGCGAAGCGGATGCTGGTCGCGGCCAGGAGGGGCATTGAAGCGATTGTAGAATCTCGGGAGTAGCGTGCGACAACGTCGAACCTCCGCGAGGGGCATGCATCGAAGGGCAGGTCGGTAGCAGGTCGGTGCCGCATCCAGCCTTCCGTCCCGGCCCTGCGTATAGTGGTTGCGACGCGGGCCGGGCGGCCCGGAAGGAGGCGCGGCATGGCCTCAATGAGTCCTGTCCTGACGTGTTGGATGGCGGTCTGTCTGCTGGTCGGTTGCGAGTCGCAGCCCGAGCCGATCGGCGTTTGGGACTCGAATCTAGAACGCCTGGAAACAAGGCGCCCCCCAAAGGTCGACCCTGCGGAGATTCTCTACCTGGAGCTGCCGTTCACAGAGGTGTCGAAACTGAAAGCGATTCCGGAATACCAAACCGTTGGCGTGTCCCAGTTCATGGGGGAGGCTCTGACCGAAGTGCCAGGCTCTCTCCGGTCATCTTTGCGCAGCGCAGCGATCGCTGTGGGGGCGCATCGTGTTGAGTGGGCAAGGAAGAGCCTTGGTGTTCAACCTCGACGAGGGCTGAGGTTGCGGGGTGGCAGCTCGCCCCCTCCGCCTCCGCCCGACCTCGGCCAATCTCCAAGTGCGTATGAGTGGGAATCTACGACCTACGGGCCACAGGGACAATCCCGAACTTCGGGCACGCTCTCGCCTACTCCATCGGCTGCTGATAGCATCATGCGAGGCTACCAGATTGGTCAGTACAACTCGGCGATAACGCTTTCCTTGCTGAGCAATATGGAATCCTACACATATAATGCCGAGGTGTTTGAATACGTCGCGGTTTTCTATCGTCGCTCTTCGCCGGTGCGATAGGCCTTGGGAGCTGCCAACCTAGCCCGTTGCGCTCGCGGCTTGTGGCTGGCTGTTGCTTGCATCATCGCGCTCCTCGCTCTGGCCATCATGCTCGCCTGGGCGATCGGGCGCTGGCAGACCGACCGCCACCTCTGGACCCAGTACCTCTTCTGGATTCCCACGCCGGTCTACGCGCTGGCGGCGGGGATCCTCGCGATCGCCTCGCACCTGCTCTCCCGCCTCGCCACCAACGGTCGTTCGAGGCGTCGCCGACGTCCCGGAGCCCTCCCGCGCATCGCGGCGTGCTCCCTCCTCGCCGTCGCCCTCTGGCGCGTCCTCATCATCGAGTGGCGCGCCGCCAACGCCGTCCTTCCGGCACGGGCGGCGAGCCCGAGACTCCGCATCGCCTACTGGAACGCCACCAGCGTGCAGGCGCGCGACTTCGCATCGACCCTCCGGCCGCTCGAGTCCGATCTCGCCATCGTCGCCAACCCCACCTGGGCCTGGGCGCTGCGTCGCCTGCGCTTCGACGGCCAACGCGGCGAGCTGGTCGAGGCAGGCGGGCTCGCGGCCGTCTCGCGCTACCCCATCCTGCGCTGGGGCCTGACCGGGCTGAGCATCCCGGGCGCAGCGCCGGCCGCGGTCCCCGGCGAGGCGGGTCCGGAGTGGGTCGATCCGGGGCGGGCGCTCTACCTGGAGCTCGACACCACGCCCGTGCTGGGGCGCCCCATCGTGGTCTGGGTCATCGACCTGCCCTCGGACTGGCGCTTGTCGCGATGGCGGACGGCGACGATGGCCGCGGAGCGCCTCGCGACGTGGGCCGGTGGGGAGTACATCCGCGTCGAGGCGCCGGCGCCGCGCGCGCCGGCGGGAGCGCCGGACCCTCCCGAGTCGGTCGAGGAGGCACGGGCGCGCATGGCGGCGGTCTGGACCCCGCGCCCGGCGCGCGGCGGGTTCCCGAGGCCCGATGTCATCGTCGGCGACTTCAACATCCCGCGCGGCTCGGCCTCGCTGGGCGTCATCGCGCCGGGGATGGCCAACGCCTTCGACCAGTGTGGGTGGGGCTTCGCGGCGACGTGGCCGCGCGAGCGCCCCTTCTTCCACCTGGACCAGGCGTTCGTCGCGCCGGGCCTGCGGGCCCGGCGGTACGTGGTCGTCGAGCCGCCCGAGGGCCAGCACCGGCTTCAGGTGGTGGACGTCGCTCCGCGCTGATGGCGGTTCGAGTGCGGGGGCTACTGGTCGTGCCCGGCCTGGCCGGGCAGGTCGTGCCCGGCGTCGCGCAGGGTCTTCTCGCGCCGGGCCAGCTCCATGTCGTGATCGACCATCATGGCCGCGAGCTGCTCGACGCTCGTGGTCGCCCGCCAGCCGAGGCGGTCGCGGGCCTTGGACGGGTCGCCCAGGAGGAGCTCGACCTCCGCCGGGCGCAGGTACTTGGGGTCGAAGGCGACGTGGCGCGCGAAGTCGAGCCCGGCGTGGGCGAAGGCCATCTCGGCGAACTGGCGCACGCTGATGGTCTTGCCCGTGGCGATGACGTAGTCGTCGGGCTTCTCCTGCTGGAGCATGCGCCACATGGCCTCGACGTAGTCGCCCGCGTAGCCCCAGTCGCGCTTGGAGTCGAGGTTGCCCAGGAAGACCTTGTCCTGGAGGCCGAGCCGGATGCGCCCCACGGCGCGGGTGATCTTGCGGGTGACGAAGGTCTCGCCCCGGCGCGGACTCTCGTGGTTGAAGAGGATCCCGCACGAGGCGTGCAGGCCGTAGCTCTCGCGGTAGTTGACCGTGGCCCAGTGCGCCATCACCTTCGCCACCGCGTAGGGGGAGCGCGGGTAGAAGGGCGTGGTCTCGCGCTGGGGCGTCTCGACGACCTTGCCGAACTGCTCGCTCGACGAGGCCTGGTAGTAGCGCACCGTCTGCCTCGTCTCCTGCTGGTACTCGCGCACGGCCTCGAGCAGCTTGAGGGCGCCCAGGCCGACCGCGTCGGCGGTGTAGATGGGCAGGTCGAAGCTCACGCGCACGTGGGACTGGGCCCCCAGGTTGTACACCTCGTGCGGGCGCACCACGCGCATCAGCCCCGCCAGCACGTTGGCGTCGCACAGGTCGCCGTAGTGCAGGAGCAGGCGCGCCCCGGAGAGGTGGGGGTCCTTGTAGAGGTGGTCGATGCGGTCGGTGTTGAAGGACGAGGCCCGGCGGATGACGCCGTGGACCTCGTAGCCCTTGGAGAGCAGCAGCTCGGCCAGGTAGCTGCCATCCTGCCCGGTGATGCCGGTGATCAGGGCGCGCCGGGGCTCGGTGCGGGCCGGGGGTGGGGCGGGGGGCGGGGCGCTGGGCATGATGGCCTTTCTTCGTCCGATGCGGCGCGCCGGTTCACGGCCTGGGGTCGTCCTCGGGGGGCAGGCGGAGCAGGGTGGAGCCGGGCGGGATTGTCACCCCCTCCGCGTGCCCGGTCCAGCGCCGCGGCGGGTCCGCGCGCCACAGCGAGAGGCCGGTGAGGAGCGCCGAGCAGGCCGCCAGCGTCAGGGGGCCGAGCACCGGCGCCGCCGCCCACAGCCGGCGCGGGATGAGGCGGCTCGGGGGCTCGCCGGTCGCGATGCGGCAGGAGGCGACGCCGAAGAGCACGAGGAGCAGGGGCTCGTTGTAGCGCTGCCAGACCATGGGGCTGGCGGTCTGGGCCGCGATGAACGCGCCCAGGCCCGCGAGCAGGACCCACGCGTCGCGCCACGGGAGCGCCCGGAGGAGGCCGGCGAGGGCCACGGCGCCGATCGGCGCGAAGGCCAGGAGCACGACCGACGTCCGTCCGGCGATGAGGGGCACGCGCGGGCTGAAGAGCCCCGAGTATCGCCCCGCCTCCACGCTGAAGTCCGTGCGGGGGAGGGCCGCGGCGGCCACCCCGGCGAGCGCCGCGCCGACGACCTGGGCGCGGTGCTCGCGCCACAGGCGCGCGACGCCGGGGAGGACGCTCGCGCCGAAGAACGGCCCGATGAGCCCCGCGAGGGCCAGGATGAGCGCGGGCGCCGACCACCCGAAGCCCGAGTACATCCCCTGGAACCGCGGCGTGACCAGGCCGCCCCACAGCCCGGCGAAGCCCGCCACGATGGCGAACGCCGGGAGCGTGG
>CAYWOF010000086.1:0-3051 GCA_964459825.1 uncultured Phycisphaeraceae bacterium
ACGAGGGACGCATCCGCGCCATGGCGGTGCGCCTGGGCATCCCCATGATCACCACGGCCACCGCGGCCGTGGCCTCCGTCAAGGCGATCGAGGCCCTCCGCGCCGGCGACTGGGACGTGGCGCCCCTCCAGGAGCACGCGCCGGGATCGAGCCGGCCCACGGCGCGCGTCGTTCCCCGCCGGACCGGCGCCCCGGTCTGACCGGCCCGTTCAGGTCCGGGCGGACCCTTCGCGCCGCCCCGCCTCGGCCAGGCGGACCGCCAGCTCGATGGCCGCCCGCATCGAGCCCGGCTCGGCCCGATTCTGCCCGGCGATGTCGAACGCGGTGCCGTGGTCCGGGCTGGTCCGGGGCACGGGCAGCCCCAGGGTGAGATTCACCGCCTCGTCCCGCGCCAGCAGCTTCACCGGGATGAGCCCCTGGTCGTGGTACATGGCCACCACCAGGTCGAACTCGGCGCGCCCGTGGCGCCGCACCGCCGATCGGAAGATCGTGTCGCCGGGGAAGGGCCCGCGCACGTCGATTCCCGCCTCGCACGCCGCGCGGATCGCCGGCTCGATGAGGCGCGACTCCTCATCGCCCAGGATCCCGCCCTCGCCCGCGTGGGGGTTGAGCCCGCACACCGCCAGGCGCGGGCGACCCATCGGGCCGACGACTCCCAGGCGCAGGCACGCCTCGTGGCCCAGGTCGATCGCGTCGAAGACCCGCCCGATGGTCAGCACGTTCCGCAGGTCCATCAGGGGCACGTGGGCCGTCGCCAGCACCACCCGCAGCACCGGGCTCTCGAACATCATCGCCGTGCGCTTCGCTCCCAGGCGCACCGCGAGCAGGTCGGTGTGCCCGGGGTACTGGCCGTGCCCGGCCATCTGCCACGCGAGCTTGCTGATCGGACCCGTGACCAGGGCCTCGACGCGGCGCGCGTCCCCCGCGGGCAGCCGGGACGACGCGATCGCGTCCTCCACGCAACGGAACGAGACCTCGCCGCCGGCCCGCGTGGGCTCGCGCGCGGGCTCTTCCGGCGCCTCGTAGTCCAGCACCACCACGTCCTGCACCCCGCCGGCCCCGACCACCGGAGACGCGTGGTGCACACGCCACCAGTACGGCTCGATGCGGGCGCGCTCCGCCGCCGCGCCCAGCGCCGAGGCGGCGCCCAGCAGCCGGAACCGCGCGCGCGCGCGAAGCGCCCGATCCGCCAGCGCCTTGACGACCACCTCCGGTCCGATGCCCCCGGGATCGCCCAGCGTGACGGCCACCGCCGGCCGCCCATCCCCGTTCCGTTCGCCGCCGCTCATACGCTACTCTACGTCCCCCGGGCGATGGCCCCCCGCACGGCCCGGCGCCCGGCCCCGTGGAGATCGACATGAACCGCACCCGCCTGACCCTCGCCGCCGCCGGACTCTCCGCCGCCCTCGCCGTGGCCCTGGGCGCGATCGCCAGCGCCCCCGGGCGCCAGCCCGAGACGCCGCCCGAGACGGTCGAGGCCCCCGATGGGACGCGCATGCCCGTCCTCTCGCGCCGGGAGGTCTCGCTCGTCATCGAGGAGCTCCGCGTCGGCACCGGCGCGGAAGTCGAGCGCAAGAGCACCATCACCGTGCACTACCACGGCACCCTCCCCGACGGGACGGTCTTCGACTCCACCCGCGGCAAGGAGCCCCTGAAGTTCGAGCTCGCCCGCCTCATCCCCGGCTGGCAGGCGGGCCTTCGCGGCATGAAGGTCGGAGGGCTCCGGCGCCTCACCATCGCGCCCGAACTCGCCTACGGCGACAAGGACCGCAAGGACGAGAGTGGCAAGGTCGTGATCCCCGCGGGGAGCACCCTCACCTTCTCGATCGGGCTGGTGGCGGCGGAGACGCCCGCGGAGCCGCCCGCCCCGGGCGAGGCCGCCAAGGCCGGCCCGATCACCACGCCATCGGGCCTCATCATCGAGGATCTCGTCGTGGGCACCGGAGAGGTCTGCCCGCCCGGCGCCACCGTCACGATCCACTATCGCGGCACGCTGACGGACGGCAAGGAGTTCGACTCCAGCCTCAGGAGCGGCCAGCCCGCGACGTTCCCCCTGGGCAGCCTGGTGGCCGGATGGCAGGAGGGCATCCCCGGCATGAAGGTCGGCGGCAAGCGCAGGCTCACCGTTCCGCCCGCGCTGGGCTACGGCGCCGCGGGGTTCCCGCCGGATATCCCGCCCAACGCCACGCTCATCTTCGAGATCGAGCTCTTCGGCTTCAAGTGAGCCCGCTCACGGGGAGGCGTGCGACCGGCCCCACCGGACCATCGCGCCATCCGTGAAGAAGAAGTACAGAACCTCGTCCTTGGCGGGCAGCTCGTCGGGCTTGTAGCGGTGCTTGAGCTCGTAGACCACGAACTCGCGCCCGCCGGTCCACATGTGCTGGAACTCCCGGGCCCGCGGGACGGCCGCCTCGAACTCGGCGATGCTCATCCCCTCGTGCAGGCGTCCGAGCTGGTCGGCGTAGGCGACCGTGATGGTCCGGTCGCTCACGCACCCGGCCAGCCCCGCCAGCGCGCCCAACGCGCCGGCCGTCCAGATCGCGCCGGTTCGGCCCATGTCGGTCCTCCGCATCCTCGGTCCCGTCGAGTCTACTCCGCCCGACCGGCGCGTGGAAGCTCACACCGCGTGGGAGACCGGTACACTCCACCCATGCCCGACTGCCGCGCCGCCTACGCCGAGCTCTGCGACCTTTCCCGCCGGGCGGCCACGCTCAGGTCCGTGGCCGACCTGCTCAACTGGGACCAGGAGACCTACCTGCCCCCGTCGGGCGGGCCCCACCGGGCCGAGCAGTCGGCCGCGCTGGCGGCCCTCGTCCACGAGCGCCGCACCCACCCCCGCGTCGGCGAGCTCATCGCCACCTGCGAGGACGCGGGCATGGACCCGGCCGGCCCCGAGGCCGCGAGCGTCCGCGAGTTCCGGCGGGACTACGACCTGGCGACCCGGCTCCCCGGGGAGCTGGTGGCCGAGCTGGCCCGCGTCGGGAGCCAGGCGCAGGAGGTCTGGAAGGAGGCCCGGTCCCGCAGCGACTTTGCCCTCTTCGCGCCCTGGTT
>CAYWOF010000086.1:3061-10241 GCA_964459825.1 uncultured Phycisphaeraceae bacterium
CTCTTCTGATCTGGTTCGAGCGGATGATGGCCCTCATCCGACGCAAGGCCGAGTGCTACGGCGTTCCCAAGGGGCCCGACGGACGTCCGGGCGAGCTTTACGACGCCCTGCTCAACGAGTACGAGCCGGGCATGACGGCGCGCCAGATCGAGGCCGTCTTCGCGCCCCTGCGCGAGCGCCTCGCGGCGTTCATCGGCGCCGTGGCCGGGCGCGGCAAGCCCCCCTCGACCGCGTGCCTGGGCCAGAAGATCCCGGCGGATCGCCAGCACCAGATGGGCCTCTTCGTGGTCGAGGCCATGGGCTTCGACCTCAAGGCCGGCCGCCTCGACATCACCACCCATCCCTTCTGTTCCGGCATCGCCCCCGGCGACACGCGCCTCACCACGCGCTACCGCGACGAGCGGTTCACCGATGCCCTCTACGGCACGATGCACGAGGCGGGCCACGGGCTCTACGAGCAGGGGCTGCCCAAGACGCTCGCCTCCGGCGCGGGCCCCGGCCTCTTCGGGACCCCGCTGGCCGAGGCCGTCTCCCTGGGCATCCACGAGAGCCAGTCGCGCCTGTGGGAGAACCTCGTGGGCCGGGGGCTTCCCTTCTGGGAGTGGGCGCTGCCGCACGCCCGGCGCATCCTCGGGCCGGCCCTCGAGCCCTTCACGCCCCACGATCTCTACCGCGCCGTGAACACCTGCACGCCCAGTTTCATCCGGGTCGAGGCCGACGAGAGCACCTACAACCTGCACGTGATGCTCCGGTTCGAGATCGAGCGCGGGCTCGTCGACGGGTCGCTCCCGGTGCGCGACCTGCCCGGCGCCTGGAACTCGAGGTTCAGGGACTACCTGGGACCGGAGGTGCCCGATGACCGGCGCGGGTGCCTGCAGGATGTGCACTGGGCCTTCGGCCTGGTGGGGTACTTCCCGACCTACACGCTCGGCAACCTCTACGCCGCCCAGTTCTGGGAGACCATCCAGGGCCAGATCACCGACCTCGACGCCCGCATGCGCCGGGGGGACTTCGCGCCCCTGCTGGCCTGGCTGCGCACCAACATCCACGCCCACGGGCGCCGCTACCGCGCCGAGGACCTGTGCAAGATGGCCACCGGTCAGCCCCTCTCGGCCGATCCGTTCATGCGCCACCTCGAGGGCAAGATCGGCGCGATCTACGGGCTATGAGTCCCGGCGCCCCGTGCTCACCGAAAGGTCTCGACGGCCCGCGCGACGTTGTCGTTCCGGGCTTCCTGTTCGACTTGGTCGTCGTCGCGGTCCATCGCTTCGTCGCGCGGTTCGGGAAGCAACCTCTCCTCCCGTGGATGCCGGCTTGGCCGTGCCGGTCGTGGACCCACTTCGCCAATCCGATTAGGCCGCACAGGCGGTGCTACTGGTGGGATTCCGGAGGGTCTACGCGCGATGGGCGCACTCATTACCTCAGTAGCGGGCGGGATGCCCGCCTGTAGTGACCCCGGAGTGCAAGTTTGGGTGGGGGTTCCCCGGTTCTGCGGCTTAACCGATGGCGAGGCGGTGGTCCGAGTGCGAACTCGTGTCATCTCGTCCACCGTTTCGACGTGGATGCCCTGCCGAATCGCCTCCTGGCGAGCGAGCACATGCTCGGCAGCATCCAGGATGATCTCGACGGGTCGGCGGTCCCGGTCTCGTCCGCACACCTTGAATCGACGGATCCGCCGATACTCAGACATACTTGTCCCCGCACTCGCTCCCCGCGCTGGTCTTGAACTCGTAGGTGTTCATCTTCGAGATCGGCGGCGAGTAGATGTGGAGGGTGACGAGGTCCACGCCGGGCGCCTGCATGTTCGCGACCTGGTGGATGTCGGCATCATCGGCCGCGCAGACGTAGCCCGGGGGCATCGCGTTGACCAGCGCCGGACAGATCAGCCCCGAGTCGGTGAGCCGGAAACGGATCTCGGTCCCCGTGCCCTCGACCACGCGGAAGGCGCAGCTCACCCCCCGATGGTCGTGGATGGGCGTCACGTGCCCGCTCCGCCAGCAGAGGGCCAGCAGCTCGTAGTGGGGCGACTCGCTGATCGTGTTGCGCCGGTACCCCTTGACGCCGAAGATGCAGGCCGCCTCCACATCGGCGCGCCCGATCGAGAGCTCGCCCAGGTGGCGTGCGAGGGTCTTCAGGTCCACGCGCCCCGTGACCGAGTCGAGGTAGGCGATCAGCCGCGCCAGCTTGGGGAAGCGGTCCGCGGGGCGCGATGAGGCCGGCGCGCCGGGAGTCGGGGGGGCGGCGGGTGTGGCCATGGCGCCATTGTAATCGACGCCCGAGGCGAGAGCGACCTCCCTCGTGGACGGACGCGGGCCCGAGAACCGGTGCCCCGGGTGAACTCGCGCAGACAAAGGGCCCGCCGCCAGGGCGGGCCCGAGGATTGTCTGGGACCACGCCCGAACCCGGGCCTCAGGCGAGTCTGCGACCGCGCCGCGAAGCAACCAGGCCCAGGCCCGCCAGGCCGAGGAGGCCTGCCGAGGGGAGCGGGATCGTCGTTCCGTTGTCCATGGTGACGCAGTCGATCTCGGTGTCGAGGTCGAAGTAGCTGTACGTGCCCTGGGCCAGGCCCCACGTCGCGGAGATCATGTTCACGGCCTGCGGGAAGTGCCAGCGAGACGCCCCGTCATCGACGATCGCGGTCGCGTCAAAGCCCTGCTCGTAGGTGTCGGTGATGGTGCCAAGGAGCCAGGTGGAGCCGCCATCGTTGGAGCCCCAGAGCGTGGTCTCGAAGGACTCCTCGTACAGGGGAGCATGGTCGATGGCAGGGACAAGGTAGAAGTTCTGACTGAACTTGGGGACCGGGCCGTTGGTGAAGATCCAGATGGTCCCGTCGTTGGGGTCGACGACGCCACCGGGATGTGGAGAGGTCTCGTGGACCCAGCGAAAGTCGCAGAGCTCACCGTTGGTGGGGTCGCCGGAAGGAATCGCGTAGGTGGTGTAGCTCGTGTTGGGAGCGGTGTGTACTCCGAAGTTGTCGGTCTGCAGCACGCGGCCTTCCTTGCTCGGGCCGATCGTGCCGGTGTGGTTGGTGGCGCCGAGTTGGCCGGCGATGGTGGCGATACTCGACGCGGACGCGGTTCCAGCGGCAAGCACAACAAGCAGGCCCGAGACCACGAGCTTCATGGGATCCCCTTCGTTACTCCCCCAACGGGCGCGGCCGTATCGCTCGATCCGGCGCGCCGTGCACATCGGACGCCTCCGGACGCCCCATGAGCACTACCGTCGACACTAACAGAATGGGATTCAACCGTCAATGGGATTCAAGCGACGGCGAGCCATTAGACCTACGGGGCACGCTGTAACTCCTTGAACCACCGACCATGCCGTACGGCACTCGCCCTGTCGGTGTCGGCCACCAATCGCGAAATAGGTCAATCTGGGCAAGATGGGCACCGGCACTAGATCGCCTTGGCGGGCATAGGGAGCACGGGCGGCCGGGGATCTTGCCGGGAGAAACGGGACGGCGGTCGAGGTGGGGCCACGGACGGGTCAGTCGCCCTCCTCCGGTTCGTCGGGGATGGGATGTCGCGGCTCCCCGAAGATGGCCGAGCCCACGCGGACCATGTTCGCGCCCTCGGCGATCGCAAGCTCGAAGTCGGCGCTCATGCCCATCGAGAGAATGTTGAAGCGGCCCTCGGCCAGGCCGGCGGTGCGGATCTCCTCGAAGAGCTCGCGGCAGCGGGCGAAGCAGTCGCGCGCCGCGCGCCGCGACGCCGCCGGGTCCTCGATGAGGGGGGCCATCGTCATCAGGCCGCGCACCCGCACGAAGACCATCGTGTCGATCTGCTCGGCGAGGTGGAGGGCCGCCGGGAGCGGGCAGCCGAACTTGGTGGCCTCGCCGGCGCAGTTGACCTGGACCAGGACATCCACGGGCCTCTCGCGCTTGACGGCGACCTGCTGGATCTCCTCGGCCAGGCGCAGGGAATCGACGGACTGGATGAGGCGGCAGAACTCGACGGCCTTGCGGACCTTGTTCCGCTGGAGGTGCCCGATCATGTGCCAGCGCACGAGGTCGGCCCCGCCGCCCCCGCTCCGGGCGGCGCTCTCCTCGCGGGCGTGCGGCAGGACGCGCTGGCGCGAGAGGAACTCCTCGACCATGGCGGCCCGCTGGATGAGATGCTGGACGCGGTTCTCGCCGAAGTCGCGGTGGCCCAGGCGCATGAGGGCCCGGATCTGGTCGGGCTCGGCGTGCTTGGTGACCGCGACCAGAACGATGTCCTCGGGCTTGCGCCCCCCCCCGGCGGCGCGGGCCGCCTCGGCGATGCGGGCCAGCACGGACCGGTAGCGGGCGCGCAGCGCCTCCTCGGACACGGCCGGGTCGGTGGGGGTGGTCGCGGTCATCGAGGCCTCCTGCGCGGGGCGCCCTCCGTTCCGGCGGTCCGACCGGGGCGACCCGCACCGCGCCGAATAGGATACTCGGTGCGGGCGGGGGAGCAACCCGGGCGGTCACCCCGGACCCCGGCGCACGCCCCAACCCGAGGAGACCCAGCGATGGCGATCGCCACGATGACCGAACGGGACCGGCCCCTGGCGCCCGGCGAGACGGCGCCGGACTTCACCCTGCAGGACCAGAACCGCAAGGACTGGAGCCTGGCGGACGCCCTGAAGAAGGGCGACGTCGTGCTCTGCTTCTTCCCGCTGGCGTTCACGGGCACCTGCGGGATCGAGATGAAGTGCGTTACCAGCGAGATGGCGTCCTGGCAGAAGAAGGGTGCCACCGTGGTGGGGATCTCGTGCGACAGCTTCGCCGCGCTCAAGGCCTGGGCCGCGGCCGAGGGCTTCCAGCACACGCTCCTGTCGGACATCCACCGGAGAGTCTGCAAGGCCTACGGGCTCTACTGGGCGGACCTGAACGTCTCCCGGCGCGCCACGGTCGTGATCGGCAAGAGCACCGCCGGGCAGGGCAAGGTCAAGTGGGTGCAGGCGCGCGAGCCGGGCAACGCGATGAAGTGGGAGGAGATCGCGGGGCAGTTGTAGGGGCCTGCCGGGCCGTGGTCGGGGCGTCGGTCGAGCAGAGTCCGCCATGACTCTGGAATCGCGGAAGGAAGCCCGCGCTCCCCGGGGCTTCCGGCCGTTCGCGCCGGGGTTGGCGGACGGCCGGCGCGTGCGCGTGCGCAGCCCGGAGTTTGTGTTCATTCCGCGTGGCGAGCCGCACGCTCGTCGTGTCGCGGGAATGCGGAGGGCCCAGCGTGATCGATGTCCTTCGCGTCGCGAATCTGGACTGCGAGAGGGGGTCCGAGGGGGGTTTCACCGGGAACGGGCGCCACCGCGACGGTCGTCGTCAAGGCGCCCGATCGGCGCGAGTACACTGGCGCCATGACCCTGCCCAGGCCCGCCGCCGTGCCGAAGAACACGCCGCTGGTGCTCATCATCCGCGATGGCTGGGGGGAGAACCCCAATCCGGAGCACGACGCGTTCAACGCGGTGAAGCTGGCCCGGACGCCCGTGGCGGCCCGGCTGGCGGGCGAGTGGCCGCGCACCCTCATCAAGACCAGCGGCGAGGACGTGGGGCTGCCCGAGGGGACCATGGGCAACTCCGAGGTGGGCCACCAGAACATCGGGGCCGGGCGCGTGGTGGACCAGGAGTCGGTGCGGATCACGCGCGCCTGCCGCGAGGGGCGCCTGCGCCAGATCGGTGCGCTGGTCGACCCGATCGCGCGCGCGCGCGACCGGGGCAAGCTGGTGCACCTCATGGGGATCGCGTCGGACGCGGGGGTGCACGGGCTGCTCACGCATCTCTACGCGCTCCTGGACCTGTGCCGGGAGCTGCGCGTCGATGACGTCTGCGTCCACCTGTTCACGGACGGACGCGACACCGGGCCGTTCCTGGGGGCGGGGTTCGTCGAGCAGGTCCAGGTCGAGTGCGCACGCCGGAGCACCGACGCCTTCCGCCCCCGGATCGCCTCGGTGATGGGACGCTACTGGGCGATGGACCGCGACAACCGGTGGGAGCGGGTCGAGCGCGCGTTCGCGTGCCTGACGGGGCGGGGGTTCGATCGCGACCGCCTGCCCGTCGTGTCCACCGGCGTGGAGGCCGTGCGCCGCTACTACGACCACCCCGCGTCGGAGCACGTGCGCGGCGACGAGTTCGTCACCCCCACGCTGGTGGGGGAGGACCTCGAGGATGCGCTCTCCATGCGGGTGCGCGACGGCGACGCCGCCGTGTTCGTGAACTTCCGCGGCGACCGCCCGCGCGAGCTCGTCTCCGCGTTCGTGCTCCCCGACAAGGAGTGGCGCCTGGTCAAGCCCTCGCCGGACTCGGGGCGCCACGGGTTCGATCGCGGGGCGCGCCTCCAGGTCGAGTTCGTCACCATGACGGCCTACTCGGAGCCGCTGACCCCGCACGTCCACGTCGCGTTCCCCAAGGCCGAGCGCATGGTGGACATCCTGGGGCAGTACATCAGCCGCCTCGGGCTGCGCCAGTTCCGGTGCGCCGAGACCGAGAAGTACCCGCACGTCACGTTCTTCTTCAACGACTACCGGGAGCACGGATTCCCCGGCGAGCGCCGGGAAAACCCGCAGAGCCCGAAGGTCGCCACCTACGACGAGAAGCCCGAGATGTCCGCGTACGAGGTCCGCGACGCCATCCTGCGCCGGCTGGAGCTGCCCAACTGCGAGCACATCCTGGTGGTGAACTTCGCCAACGGCGACATGGTGGGCCACACGGGGAACCTCGCGGCGGCGGTGCGGGCCTGCGAGGTGGTGGACGAGTGCGTGGGCGCCATCGTGGACGCGGTGCTCGCGCACCGGGGCTCGTGCATCGTCACGGCCGACCACGGCAACGCCGAGCAGATGTGGGATCCCGCGACCGACGCGCCGCACACCGCGCACACGGTGTACGACGTGCCGCTGCTGGTGGTGGGGGACGCCTTCCGCGGGCGACGCCTGCGCGGGGACCCCGACGTCCGGGGATGGTTCGATCCGGCCGTGCGCGCCCGACGCGGCCGACTGGCCGACATCGCGCCCACGGCCCTGGAGATGATGGGGCTGACGCAGCCCGCGGAGATGACCGGCCAGTCGCTCCTGGCCTGAAGCCTCACTCGGCGCGGAGCGCCCGCGGCGGTCCAAGCACCTCTGCGGCGATGATCGCCCGGCGCCACTCCGCCAGGGTCGTCGGCGTGGCCGTGACCAGGCGGGCCGCGGGGGCCTCGCGCTCGCGCGGGTCGAGCGCGGCCAGGAG
>CAYWOF010000087.1:0-9694 GCA_964459825.1 uncultured Phycisphaeraceae bacterium
CACCGCGAACGGTGTAGACGTTGCCGAGGTTGTCCACGAGCTTCTGGCCGGGCTGCTGGGCGAGGGCGAAGCGGTCGGGATCGCCGAACTCGGCCAGGAGCTTGAGGCGGTCGCGCTCGTCGGCCTCGAAGGTGACGCGCAGGAGCATGGGGAGGGAGTAGTCGCCCACGCCGTTGCGGGTGGGATAGCCGTAGTCGGGGCCGGGGGCGGGGTTGACGGCGATGGGGAAGCGCCGGTCGGAGGCGGGGAGGCCGTTCTCGCCCGTCACGACCTCGAAGAGCGAGCGCCCGCGCGGGACGCGGATGTTGGCGTCCAGCCGGCGGACGAAGAGGGCGATCTGCAGACGCCGGTCGGAGTTGCGCAGCTGGGTCTGCGCGTTCTGGCCGGGGGGCGCCGGCTCGTGGATGCGCCGCGCGACGAAGTCCCAGGCGAACTGGGGATCGGAGACGCGCGGCGTGTCGCCGGGCTGGAAGACCTGACCGCCGGCGGCGCCTCGTCCGGGCCAGAGCCGATCGGCGAGGGTGAGGACGGCGACGAAGGGCGGATCGCTGGTGTCGTTCTCCAGGCGGAGGGCCCCGGTCGTGGGATCGAACTCGTTGGCGGAGATGCTGGGAAGCTCCCAGAGATAGCTGCCGGACCAGGCGGGCGCGCTCTGCGTGTCGTGGAGCCAGAGGCCCCAGCCCCGCGGGCTGTCGAAGGTGCCGCGCCGGTTGAACTCCGGCAGGCTCAGCAGGTAGGCCTGGGCGTGGTTGGCGACGACGACGCCGAGGGTGGCGTCGGCGGCCTGGCGCTGCTGGCGGACGACGACGGGGATGACCGCGCCGATGCCGAGCAGGCCGAGGGCGAGGATGAGGACGCCGATGAGGACCTCGATGAGCGTGAAACCGCGCCGAGCGTCCACCCGATGCGCTCGGTCGCGGTTCCACGGCTCTGGATTGCGGTGGACGATCACGGCGACACTCCCGCGTTGGTTCCGGTCAGCTCGTCCAGGGCGCTCTGGAACCGCTGGACGGCGAAGATGCGCGCGTCGGTCTCGACGACGCGCCCGGACGGTCCGAGCAGCGTTCCCACGATCCAGCTGTTGATGCGGGCGGGGTCGAGGGGGGCGCCGCCGGGGGCGTTGACCAGGCGGGGCTCCTCCAGGTTGCGGTAGAGGCAGCCGGTGGCGCGGTCGATGGGCGCGCCCACGCCGGCGGCGAGGCGCCGCTCGTTGTACACGGCCAGCTGCGACACGGCGCGGGCGAGGACGGTGTCGGTGGCCTCGTCGCCGAGGAGCCGGCGCTTGTTGGCGATGGTCTCGGGCGAGGCGAGGACGCGCCGGACGAAGCGCGCGGGGTCGGGCTCGCGGTCGACGCGGTACTGGTTCCAGATGCCCGAGGCCCGGAAGGCCCCCGAGGCGCTGGGGAGGAGGACGAGCGCGCCCGAGGTGTCCCAGGACTTGAGCGCGCCCGACGAGCCCTCGAAGCGGACCATGAAGGTCTGGCGGTCCTCCCCGTCGAGCCCGTCGTCGCCGTCGAAGAAGCCGGTCTCCGGGAAGACCCAGTTGTCGACGTCGGGATCGTTCTCCGTGGCGCTGTACCAGGCGCCCTCGATCGACCCGGCGGGCGCGTAGGCCCGGACCATCCAGTCGCCGGGGAGCTGCACCGGCTCGGCCCCCGGGAGGGGCACGAGCACGTCGCGGTAGACGAACGGGTCGACCGGGTCGAGGCTCTGGTCGACGTCGAGGACGCGCCCGACGCTCAGGCACGGGATGATGGTGGTGCGCCCGCCGGGGGAGAACGTGAACACGGCGGCGGCGTCCTGGCCCTGGGCCGAGCGGGCCGCGGCGTCGCGCGCCACGCCGAGGGCGGCGCGCAGGCCGTTCTCGGCCGACGACTGCGCGGAGGAGTAGAGCATCGCGCGGAAGGCCGGGACGGCGATGGCGAGGACGAGGATGAAGATGGAGATGACGACGAGCAGCTCGACGAGCGTGAAGGCCCGCGCGGCGGCCCGGGTTCGGCGTGCGCGCGTCATTGCCCGACCTCCACGACGTTGTCCTCCCGGGCGGCGCGCTTGACCTGGGGGGCGCTGGCGCCGCTCAGCCCCAGGCGCAGCTGCATGCCCTGGATGTCGAGGAAATCGGGGTGCGTGGGGGGCAGCTCGTCCTCGTCGCCGAAGAGGCCGTTGGGCCCGGCGCCGACGATGGCGTACTCGGCGCTGCGGAGGGCGGGGTTCTCGGCGGGGTCCCCCACCATCGCGGGGACGTTGAGATCCGCCAGCGTCACGACGCCGTCGGGGTTCGACGCCGACGCCTGGGCGGGGTTGCCGCGCAGCCAGCGGTAGTAGCGGTAGGGCGATCCGGTGCGGTCGCGCAGCTCGAACTGGCCCTCGGCGGGGTCGCGGGCGAAGATCGCGCCGCGGGTGCGGCTGGTGTCGAAGAAGGGGTCGAAGACCCGCCCGGTCTTCTTGAAGCTGCCGTCGCGCCCGGGCTCGCGGAAGCCGGGGCCCGCCTTGCCGTCCTGGGCCTCGGCGAGCACGCCGAGGAGGTAGTACGGGAGCGAGTGGCGGCTGAAGCGGAGGTCGGGCGTGGGGGCGCCGGTGTGGCGCAGGAACGCGGCGTGGGCGGGGGTGGAGGCGGAGTAGACGGCGGGGTTGATCCCGCCGGCCTCGAGCGGACCGGGGGGGAAGGGGTGGCCCTCGTCGCGCACCAGGGGCGGGAAGAAGCCGAACTGCTGGCGGAACTGCTCGACGCTGGTCTTGAGCGCGGCGGCGGCCTGGGTGTCCGCGCTGCCCTTGGCGGCGCGGAAGGCGTGGGTCATGCCGATGAGGAGGATGCCCAGGAGGACGAAGATGAGCAGGAGGACGAACATGAGCTCCATGAGCGTGAAGGCCCGCGGCGCGCGGGCCGGGGTCGTCCCGCGCCCGGGCGGGGCGGGCGGGCGGCGGCCGGCACCCCCCCCGCCGCCGGCTCGCGCCGCCCTGCTCCCGCCCAGCCTGTCACCGGTCTCCGGCATCGAAGCGCACTCCTGCTCTGGAGGCCCGGTCCCGCTCAGACCGTGTTGGTCTGGAGGGACTCGATCATCTTGACCATCGGGAGGAACATCGCGACGACGATGGTGCCGACGATGCCGCCGATGATGAGGACCATCATGGGCTCGAGGAGGCTCACGAGGGAGGCGACGGCGACGTCGACCTCCTCGTCGTAGTTGTCGGCGATCTTGAGGAGCATGGCGTCGAGCTCGCCGGTCTCCTCGCCGACGTCGATCATGTTGACGACGATGGCGTCGCAGGTCTTGGACTCGCGGAGCGGGCCGGCGAAGCTCTCGCCCTCGCGGATCGAGTCGTGGACCTTGTTGAGGGCCTTCTCGAAGACGTAGTTGCCGCTGGTGTCGCGGGTGATGAGGATGGCCTCGAGGATGGGGACGCCGGCCGAGATGAGGGTGCCGAGCGTGCGGGTGAAGCGGGCGATGGTGGTCTTGCGGATGAGCTTGCCGAAGACGGGGGTCCAGAGGAGGAGGGTGTCGGTCACCGCCTTGCCGGGACCGGCCTTGCGGATGAGCTTGAAGAGCACCCAGACGATGATGGGCCCCATGACGATGAAGAGCCACCCGCCGACGGCCTGGTCGGGCTGGTTGCCGGCGACCCAGCGGCTGGTGTTGATGAGCCAGAGGGTCAGCCCGGGGAGCTCGACGCCGAACTCGGTGAAGATCTCCTCGAACTTGGGGATGATGAAGGTCATGATGAAGGTGAGGATGCCCAGCGCGACCACCACGACGACGATGGGGTAGACGAGCGCGCCGCGGATCTTGCGGCGCAGGCGCTGGGCCTTCTCCATGAACTCGGCCAGGCGCTGCAGGATGACGTCGAGCACGCCGCCGATCTCGCCGGCGTTGACCATCTTGGTGTAGAGGCGGTCGAAGGCCTTGGGGTGCTTGGACATGGCCTCGGAGAGGCTCGAGCCGCCCTCGACGTCCTCGCACACGCCCATGAGGATGTTCTTCATCACCCCGGGCTTCATCTGGCCCTCGAGGATCTGGAGGGAGCGCAGGAGGGGCAGCCCGGCGTCCTGGAGGGTGGAGAGCTGGCGGGTGAAGGCGGTGAGCTGCTTGGCGGAGACGCGCCCCAGGGAGAGGGCGGCGGCGCGGCGCTTGGGCCTGGCCTTCACGGTCTCGCCGACGACGGCGGACTTCTTGACCTTCTGCTCGCGGACGGAGGTGGGGTAGAAGCCCTGCGACTTGATGCGCTGGATCGCCTCCTCGCTGGTCGTCGCCTCGACGGTGCCCTTCTGGGGCTTGCCCGCGGCGTTGAGAGCCTCGTACGCGAAGGTCGCCATCGGTCGTCTCCGGTCGGTCGTGGGGGCGCCGGCCCCCGGGATGCCTGCCTCGTGCCGGGCCGGCGGGCCCGGGCGGGTCCTACTCCTCGGCGATGGTCTCGCGGACCACCTCGTCGATCGTCGTCTGGCCGTCGTAGATGGCCATCAGGCCGGTCTCGCGCAGCACGCGCATGCCCTGCTCGCGCGCCTTGGCGCGGATCACGTTGGTGCTGGCCTCCTTCATGACCAGCTCGCGCAGGTCGTCGTTCATCTCGAGGATCTCGAAGATGGCCTGACGCCCGCGGTACCCCGAGCCGTTGCAGTTGTCGCACCCCTTGCCGCGGAAGAACCGGCGCCCGCGCACGTCGGCGAGCGTGAGGGAGAGCTCCATGAGCTCCTCCTCCTTGGGGGCGTACTCCTCCTTGCACTTGGGGCAGATCAGGCGCACCAGGCGCTGGGCCACGATGCCCTCGATCGTCGCGGTGAGCAGGAAGTTCTCCATGCCCAGGTCGAGGAGGCGGATGATGGAGCTCGGGGCGTCGTTGGTGTGGAGGGTCGAGAGCACCAGGTGCCCGGTCAGCGACGCCTGCACGGCGATCTGGGCGGTCTCGAGGTCGCGGATCTCGCCCACGAGGATGATGTCCGGGTCCTGACGCAGGAACGAGCGGAGGCACCGGGCGAAGGTGAGCTCCACCTCCGGGTTCACCTGGCACTGGCAGAGCCCGTCGATGTCGTACTCGACGGGGTCCTCGGCGGTCAGGATCTTGGTCTCGATGTCGTTGAGCTCGGAGAGGGCGGCGTAGAGCGTCGTGGTCTTGCCCGACCCGGTCGGGCCCGTCACGATGACGATGCCGTTGGGCTTGCGGATGAGCATGCGGAACCGGGCCAGGTCGTCCTCGCGCAGGCCCAGCCGGTCGAGCGAGAGCTCGACGTTCGAGCGGTCGAGCACGCGCATGACCACCGACTCGCCGTGCATGGTGGGGAGCACGGCCACGCGCAGGTCCACCGGGTGGCCCCCCACGGTCAGCTCGATGCGCCCGTCCTGCGGGAGGCGGCGCTCCGCGATGTCGAGGTTGGCCATGACCTTGACGCGGCTGGTGATCGCCGGGCCCAGGTGCTTGGGCGGGGGGACCATCTCATAGAGGATCCCGTCGATGCGGTAGCGCATCTTGAACTCGTCCTCGAACGGCTCGAAGTGGATGTCCGAGGCCCGGTCGCGGATCGCCTGGAGCAGCACGAGGTTCAGCAGCTTGATGACCTGGTTGTCCGACGCCAGCTCGAGCACCGAGTCCAGGTCGATCGAGTCGCCCCGCCCCTCGAGCGCCTTGAAGCGATCGTCGGCGGCCAGCGAGCTGACCACGTCGACGACCGATTCCTTCTTCGAGTAGTACCGCTTGATCAGGGCGTCGATCGCGTCCTCGTCGGCCACGACCGCCTCCACGTTGAACCCCGTGAGCAGTCGTAGGTCATCGACGGCCCGGAAGTTGTCCGGGCTCTTCATGGCGATCTTGATTCGGCGGACGTTAGGGTTGTACTCGATGGGGACGACCTGGTAGGCCTGGACGTTGTCCGCCGCCATCGAGTCCTTGACGGGATCGGGCAGTTCGAGCCCGCTCAGGTCGACGTACGCCATGCCGGCCTGGCCGGCGAGGGCCGCCGCCACATCGCGCTGAGTGCAGTACCCGAGCTCGACGAGAATCTGGCCGATCGGGGCCTTGCGATTCTTCTGGATCGCCAGCCCCTCGTGGACCTGTTCGCGGCTCACCTTGCCCAGCTTGGTGAGCACGCGACCGAGCTTGCGACCCTTCAGTTCTGCGGGATCAATGGCCATGCGGCCGCAACCTCCGGGACTGGCCGGCGAGGCCGGTCAACGTCCCATTCGAGCAGCGTAGCGGACTGGTTCAACGCTTCCCAGCGGATTCTCGGGCGATTTTCAGATACGACACATGGATTGTGTCGCTGTTTTGTGTGGTTCAAGCCGTCTCGCGACCGGAGTCGATCTCCTCGTCCCATTCGATCCGGCCCACGGTGCGACCGATCCGGTGGACCTTGTCCGTCAGGTCAGCTGGATTCTTGCTCTTGTCAATCATTTCTTCCGCGGAGATCATGCCGCGGGAGTAGAGCGACCAGAGGTGGTCATCGAGCAACTGCATACCGAACTTCTTCCCCGTCTGGATCATGGAATCGATGCGGAAGGTCTTGTTCTCGCGGATGAGGTTGGCGATGGCGGGGGTGACGACCAGGAACTCGTAGCCGGCGACCATGCCGGGGGTGTCCACGCGGGAGAGGAGCACCTGGCTAAGGACGCAGATGAGGGCCGTGGAGAGCTGAACGCGGACCTGGTTCTGCTGCGAGACGGGGAAGGCGTCCACGATGCGGTCGATGGTCTTGGCCGCCCCGGTGGTGTGGAGGGTGGCGAAGACGAGGTGGCCGGTCTCGGCGGCGCGGATGGCGGACTCGATGGTCTCGAGGTCGCGCATCTCGCCGACGAGGATGACGTCGGGGTCGGACCGGAGGACGCGTCGGAGGGCCTCGGCGAAGCTGGGGACGTCGTTGCCGACCTCGCGCTGGTTGACGATCGATTTCTTGTGCTTGTGGTAGTACTCGATCGGGTCCTCCATCGTGACGATGTGGCGATCGAGGTTCATGTTGATGTAGTCGATCATGGTGGCGAGCGAGGTGGTCTTGCCCGAGCCGGTGGGGCCGGTGACCAGGAAGAGGCCGCGGGGGCGGCGGATGAGCTCGCGGCAGATCTCGGGGAGTCCGATCTGCTCGAAGGTGAGCAGCTTGTTGGGGATCTGCCGGCAGACGATGGCGATGTCGCCGCGCTGGCGGAAGACGGAGACGCGGAAGCGGGCCATCTCGCCGTAGGCGAAGCCGAAGTCGGTGCCGCCCTCTTCCTGTAGCTCCTGCTGGTTGCGTTCGGGGGTGATGGCCTTCATGAGGCCGACCATGTCGTCGGAGTCGAGGACCTTGGTCTGGAGGTTGCGGAGGTGGCCGTGGAGGCGGATGGTGGGCTGGCGTCCCACGGTGACGTGGAGGTCGCTGGCGTTGAGCTTGACGACGGTGTCGAGCAACCGGTCGATCTGCATCGTGGACATCGGGTGATCCTGTGTCGGGCCCGGCGCGGGGCCGGGGGTGGCATCAAGTCTTCTTGTCGGCCTCGCCGACCTGGGCGACGGAGGCGATCTCGGCGGGGGTGGTGACTCCCTTGAGGACCTTGAGCCGCCCGTCGCCGACGAGCGGGCGCAGTCCGTTGTTGAGGGCGGCGCGCCGGACCTGGCCGATGGGGGCGAGCTGGAAGGCCAGCTCGCGGATCTCGGAGTTCATGGACATGAGCTCGAAGATGGCCTTGCGTCCGCGGTAGCCGGTGTGGTTGCAGTTGGGGCAGCCGACGGCCTTGAGGGCGCGTCCGGCGGCCTCGTCCCGGGAGAGGCCGATGAGGTGGAGGAACTTGGGGTCGGGGCTGGGGTCGGGGGCCTTGCACTTGTCGCAGAGGATGCGGATGAGGCGCTGGGCCATGATGGCCTGGATGGAGCTGGCGACGAGGAAGGGCTCGACGCCCATGTCGATGAGGCGGGTGATGGCGGAGGGCGCGTCGTTGGTGTGGAGGGTGGAGAAGACGAGGTGGCCGGTGAGGGCGGCCTGGATGGCGATCTCGGCGACCTCCTTGTCGCGGATCTCGCCGACGAGGATGACGTTGGGCGCCTGGCGGAGCATGGAGCGGAGGATGGCCGGGAAGGTCAGGCCGATCTTCTCGTTCACCTGGCACTGGTTGATGCCGTCGAACTGGTACTCGACGGGGTCCTCGGCGGTGATGATCTTCTTGTCGGGCCGGTTGAGCACGTCGAGGGCGGAGTAGAGCGTGGTGGTCTTGCCCGAGCCGGTGGGCCCGGTGACGAGGAAGATGCCGTTGGGACGGCGGATGATGCGGTTGAAGACGGAGAGGTTGTCCGACTCGAAGCCGAGGTTCTCGAGGCCGATCTTGACCGAGTCGGGGCGCAGGATTCGGAGCACGACCGACTCGCCGTGGTAGGCCGGGCAGGCCGAGACGCGGAAGTCGATCACCGAGTCGTCCACGGGCATCTTGATGCGCCCGTCCTGGGGGACGCGGCGCTCGGCGATGTTCATGCCCGACATGAGCTTGACGCGCGAGAGCAGGGAGGCCTGCATGCGCTTGGGCAGGTTGTCGCGCTCGATGCAGACGCCGTCGATGCGGTAGCGCAGGCGCACCCGATCGGCCATGGGCTCGATGTGGATGTCCGAGGCCCGCATCTTCACCGCCTCGACGATGATGCGGTTGACGAGCCGGACGATCGGGGCGTCCTCGGCGGCCACGTCGATGGACTTGTCCACCGACCGGTCGACGGAGCGGTCGACGGAGCGGTCGATCGACTCGGTCACGACGGACTGGTCGGGGGCGACCATGCGGGGCATGGCGCCGGGGGCGGTGAGCGCGCCGTCGATGTACCGCTTGATCTGGGAGCGGGCGCCGATCTTGGGCTCGATCTCGGTGTTGAGCCGGAACCGGAGCATGTCGAGCAGCTCCAGGTCCATGGGATCGTGGATGACCAGCTGGAGGCGCCCGTTCGTCTTGGAGAGGGGGAGGATGAGGTGCTTCTTGACCAGCTCCTCGGGGACCAGCTTGATGTCCACGGTCTTTCCGGCGGCGCCGGAGGCGAGGTCGACGAACTCCATGCCGAACTGGTTGGCGAGCGCCTTGGCGACCTGGTCCTCTTTGGCGAACCCGGCGTCGACGAGCGTGTCGCCGAGGCGCTTGCCGGCGCCCTTGGCCATCTTGACGGCCTGCTCGGCCTGATCGGCGGTGATCACGCCCCATCCGACGAGGATGTCACCGAGCTTCTTGCGGGATCGTGCCATGTCGTCGGGTTGCTCCGCGTCGTTGCGTCCGGCCGGTCCTTGGCCCGCCGCCGGGGCGGCCCATCCATCCTATGCGCCCGAGGGCCCGGCCCCGTGGAGCGCCGGGGGGATTATGGGGCATCCCGCGGCCTCGTCGCCGACCGGAGCGGCCGGCGCGCGCGTCGCGCCGCCGCTACAGTCCCTCGTGGGCGCCACACCGACCCGAACCCCGTCGCTCCCCGGCGCCGCGCGCGGCGAGGGGCCCGCGCTGCTCATCACCGCCGGCCCGACCCACGAGCCGATCGACGCCGTGCGGTTCATCGGCAACCGCTCGTCGGGGCGGCTGGGGATCGCTCTGGCCGATGAGGCCGCCCGGCGGGGACTGCCCACCACGCTGCTGCTGGGACCGACATCACTGGAGCCGACCGATTCGCGGGTCCGGGTCCGACGGTTCCGGACGACCGCCGAACTCCAGGGCCTTCTGAGGGAGGAACTGCCGGCGTGCGACGCCCTGGTCATGGCCGCGGCGGTGGCCGACTATCG
>CAYWOF010000087.1:9704-10204 GCA_964459825.1 uncultured Phycisphaeraceae bacterium
GGACGTATCCGGTGCGGGCGTCGAGGTACACGCGGCCCGTGGTCGCCCCGGGGCAGCTCACGCAGAAGTGGAAGCGGGGCGGCGAGGGCGGGCGGCCTGCGCGGATCACGCTGGAGCTCGAGTCCACCCCCGACCTGCTCGCCGAGGGTGCGAGCCGGCGCCGGCCCGGCCAGGTCCTGGTCGGTTTCGCCCTGGAGCCCCGGGACCGGTTGATGGAGTCGGCCCGGGAGAAGCTGGCGCGCAAGGGGGTGGACGCGATCGTCGCCAACCCCCTCGAGACCATGGATGGGGACTCCATCGAGGCGGTGGTGCTGGGGAGCGATGGGAGCGAGGTCTCGACCCGGGGGACCGTGTCCAAGCGTGACTTCGCGCCGTGGCTGCTTGACGTCGTGACGGGAATGGTCGGTCGAGCATCTCGGCGGGCGGCGCGATGAAGGGCCCTCGCCCCGACCGCGCCGGACACCCGGTTCCGAGGTCGCGCCGCGTCCCGGCGCCGGGCA
>CAYWOF010000088.1:0-3227 GCA_964459825.1 uncultured Phycisphaeraceae bacterium
CGTGAGCCAGACGCCCTCGGGGAGGGGCTTGATCTCGCGCGATTCCTGCTTGCCCATGACGGTGACGACGGTGACGTCCTTCTCGCCGAAGGTGTACTCCGACGTGGTGGGCATGTTCCCGAGGGACTGGACGGCGCGCATCGAGATGGGCTTGCCGTCGGGGGTCTCGACGAAGGTGGATTCCATCCGGACGGCCAGCGCGATGGGGCCGCGCTTGATCTCGAAGCGCATGTCGGCGGTGGTGGTGACACGGGCCTCGAGGGTCTGCTGGGCCATGTGCATCCAGCCGGCGCGCTGGCCGTCCATCTGGATGACGAACCAGCGGTCGTAGTCCTCATCGGCGCCGAGCGCGCGGGGCGCCAGCAGGATGAGCAGGAGGAGCGGCAGGCGGGCGAGGAGGGACATCCGTGTCATGGCGGGCTCCGGGGCGGGGGGTTCGGTGCTTCATGGTAGTGGCGGGGGGCGGTGCGGGTTCCGGCGCCTCGACGGGGTGTATCCTGACGGGGTGATCGACACGCACTGCCATCTGACGTTCCCGGACTTTCGCGGGCGGGTGCCGGAGGTGCTGGGCGCGGCGGCGCGCGAGGGGGTGACGGGGGCGATCACGATCTCGACGACGACGCGGGACTGCCTGGAGGCCCTGGAGGTGGCGCGGGCGTACGCGAACGTGTGGTGCACGTCGGGGGTGCACCCGCTGCACTCGCACGAGGGCGGGGTGGGGGGGCACGAGTGGGAGAACCTGGTGCGGGTGGCGCGCGATCCCCGGTGCGTGGCCTGGGGGGAGCTGGGGCTGGACAACCACTACGCGGAGCCGGCGCGGGACATCCAGGACCGGGTGCTGGCGGAGCAGCTGGCGCTGATCCAGGCGTGCCGGGAGGGGCGGCGTGGGGGGGTCATCGACAAGCCGATCGTGATTCACTGCCGCGAGGCGTTCGCGGACCTGATCCCGGTGCTGCGGGCGACGAGCCTCGACCCGACGCGCTTCGTCTTCCACTGCTTCACGGGGGGTCCGGAGGACATGCGTCGGGTGCTGGACTTCGGGGCGATGGTGTCGTTCACGGGGGTGGTGACGTACAAGAACGCGCCGGAGGTGCGTGAGGCGGCGCGGATGGTGCCGCGCGACCGGATCATGGTGGAGACCGATGCGCCGTTCCTGTCGCCGGAGCCGAGGCGCGGGGTGCGTCCGTGCGAGCCGTGGATGACCTCGCTGACGGCCCGGCGTCTGGCCGAGGTGCGGGGCGAGGCGTGGGAGGACTTCCACGCGCTGGTGAACGCGAACACGGAGCGGTTCTTCGGCGTGCGGACGGATCCGGTATCCTCGTAGGCGATGCTCCGGCGCGCGACGCTCACGCCGTACCTGTTCATCGCCTTTCCGATGGCGGTGCTGGGCGTGTTCGTGCTGGTGCCGACGGTGGCGGGGCTGGGGCTGGCGTTCTTCCGGTGGGATGGGTCGGGGGCGCCGCGGTTCGTGGGGGTGGAGAACTTCGTGGCGCTGGCGAAGGACTCGCGGTTCTGGCCGGCGCTGCGGAACACGCTGGTGTTCGTGGTGGGGACGGTGCCGCCGACGGTGGGGCTGGCGTTCCTGCTGGCGGTCGCGGCGCACGCGCGCTGGTTCCGGGGGCGGGCGGCGGTGCGGACGATGCTCTTTCTGCCCACGATCGTGTCGATCATCGCGATCGGGTTCGTGTGGCGCTGGGTGCTGGAGGACAAGGGGGGACTTCTGCCCGCGGGGATCCGGGCCATCGGGCTGGAGTCCCCGGACTTCCTGCGCGGCGGGCCGGTGGTGGCGGCCCTGCCGTGGCTGACGTGGCCGCTGGCGTCGATCATGGCGGTGCAGGTGTGGCGGATGGTGGGCTTCTGCGTGGTGCTGTACCTGGCGGCCCTGGCGGCGGTGAACGAGAGCCTGTACGAGGCGGCGGAGGTGGACGGGGCCAGCCGCTGGCAGGTGGTTCGGCACGTGACGTGGGCGCAGGTGCGCCCGATGACGGTGTTCCTGCTGGTGACGGGGGTGATCGGGGGCCTGCAGGTGTTCGACATCGTCTGGGCGCTCACGGTGTCGGCCGAGACGGACGCGACGAACGTGCTGAACCTGTACGTGTACCGGGAGTTCCAGCAGGGCCGGCTGGGGTACGCGGCGGCGATCGGGGTGGTCGTGTTCGGGCTGACGGTGGCGGCGACGGCGGCGCAGCTGGCGCTGATGCGCCGGGGACGGACCTGAGGCCGATTCACCACAGAGGCACGGAGAACACGGAGACCTGATGAGAGAAGAACAAGTCATGAAAGGCAATCCAACCAGCGCACGTGCAAGCACCTCCGACCCAGCCGCTCTCTGTGCCGCTGTGGTGGGTCATCTTTGTCGCGACCGAACGCATCGAGCCCCATGACTACCGCCCGCGTTCCCAACCTCCCGGTCCGGCTGGCGGTGCATGGCGCGGTGTATCTGGCCGCTCTCACGATGCTCCTGCCGTTCCTGTGGATGGTGGGGACTTCGCTCAAGTCGGATGCCGAGGCCCTGTCCGGATCGGTGTCGCTGTGGCCGCGGGCGTGGGCGTGGGGGAACTACGCGGAGGCGGTGCGGAGCGCGAACCTGGGCCGGTACTACGGGAACAGCCTGGTGGTGGCGGGGGTGACGACGGTGCTGGCGGGCGCGCACTGCGCCCTGGCGGGGTTTGCCCTGGCGAAGCTGCGTTTTCGCGGGCGCGAGGGCGCGCTGTGGCTGTGCCTGGTCACGATGATGCTCCCGATCACGGTGTTCTTCATCTTCGCGTACCGGGTGTGCGCGTGGCTGGGGTTCATCAACAACTACCAGGCGCTGATCGTGCCGTTCCTCGCCAGCGGGTTCGGGGTGTACTACATGCGCCAGGCGATCGCGGCGGTGCCCGACGCGCTGCTGGAGGCGGGGCGCGTGGACGGCATGTCGGACGTGGACCTGTTCCGGCACGTGGCGGCGCCGGCGGTGTGGCCGGCGATCGCGGCGCTGGGGATCGTGAGCTTCGTCAACTCGTGGAACTCGTTCTTCTGGCCGCTGATCGTGGTGGACAGCGACGGGATGAAGACGCTGCCGCTGGCGGTGGCGGAGCTGGCGAGCGGGCAGTACGTGCAGTCGTGGCCGGTGCGGATGGCGGCGGCGACGATCCTGACGGCGCCGCTGGTGGTCGTGTTCCTGGTGTTCCAGCGGGCGTTCATCCGGGGGGTGACGATGACGGGGGTCAAGGAGTAGGGAGGGA
>CAYWOF010000088.1:3327-9385 GCA_964459825.1 uncultured Phycisphaeraceae bacterium
CGGAGAGACGGAGAGACGGAGAGACGGAGAGACGGAGAGACGGAGAGACGGAGAGACGGAGAGCATCGGATGGAAGCGCAACACCACGGTCCTGCGAGACTCCCCGCGTACTCGACCATCGGGTCCTGCGCGCTGGTGGTTGCGCTGGGGCTGGTGACCATGGCGGTGCTGGCGTGGCCGTCGGCGGACGTGATCACCGGCCGGACGACGGTGCGGATGACGGTGTGGGGGATGCCCTTCGAGGACCGGCTGTTCCTCGACCGCTACGCGCGGGGGTGGGAGGCGCTGAACCCGGAGATCCGCGTGGACTATGGGCGTTTCGCGGACATCCGGACCAAGTACAACGCGTGGTTTGCGCGGGGGCAGGGGCCCGAGGTCATGCGGATGGAGCTGACGTGGTATCCCGGGTTCGTCGGGCGCGGGATGCTCGAGCCGCTGGGCCGGTTCATCCGCGATCCGGCGCGCGGGCTGAGCGCCGAGCAACTGGCGAAGTTTCCGCCGGCCCTCATGGAGCTGCTGACGATCGATGGAGAGCTCTACGCGCTGCCGGAGGACAGCTCGCAGTACGGGCTGTTCTACAACCGGGCGATCTTCGATGCGCACAACCGCGAGCACCCGGAGGACCGCGTCGAGTATCCGCACGCGGGCTGGACGTGGGAGGACCTGCGCGCGACGGCCCGGAAGCTGACCCGATGGGAGAACGACGATCCCGCGGGCGGGCGGGTGACGCGCGCGGGGTTCGACTTCGCCATCTGGGCGTGGCCGTTCCTGACGCTGCTGTACCAGGCGGGGGGCGAGGCGTTCAGCGCGGACGGGGCGGTGTGCACGATCAACTCGGAGGCGGGGGTGCGGGCGCTGGAGTTCCTGCGGGCGATGCAGCGCGAGGACCGGTCGTTCGATCCGACGCTGGGGGCGTACACGGCGGGGGTGGGGGCGGACACGCTCTTTGCCACGGGCCGAACCGCGATGATGATGGATGGATCGTGGCGCGTGCCGAACTTTGATCTGACCGCGCCGGGGCTCGACTTCGCGGTGGCGCCGCTGCCGCGGGGCCCGCGCGAGGGCGAGCGGGCGGCGATCGTGTGCGGGGGCGTGCTGTGGGCGATGTCGTCGCGGGCCGAGAACAAGGACGAGGCGTGGGAGCTGATGCGCTGGCTGGTGCGGGATGAGCAGGCCGCGGCGTACTGGGATGTGCTGCGGGTCGCGCCGCCGGCGAACCTGGCGGTGCTGCGTTCGCCGGCGTTCCGCTCGACGCGCGGGGTGGCGCGGGATCCGGACGATCCGGCGCGCGGGTACGACGTGATGCCGATGGCCGAGGCCGACTACGAGGCCAAGGCGGCGTGGCTGCTGCACGGGGTGACGCCGGACCCGGCGACGGGGGAGGCGCCGGGGTTCCTGGTGTCGCACCCGTTCATGGGGGACGCGTACGACGAGATCGGGCGGATGCTGGGGGAGTTCCTCAAGCCCGATTCACGCGAGACCGCGCGGGAGGCGCTCGACAAGGCCGTGGCGCGGATCCACGAGATCATGCGGCGCGGAGGTTGAGCGGAGGCTCGGGCGCGAGCCCGGGCCCTTGCGACCTAGATGGCCCACGCCCGGAGCACTTCGGGATCGAGCTCGGCGCGGCAGAGGGGAGAATCCAGCAGCGAGAAGTCAATGAATCGGCGGAGCAGGTACTGGCCGGCATCCTCGGTGTGATCGAGGCTCGTGGCGATGAGCAGGCCGCGACCGACGCGGGTCATGAACGCGGCGTCGAGGAACTTCGGCACGCCGCGGTCGTGCGTGAAGACGTAGCGGACGATCGGATCGACGTGGTCGAGGAGGGAGATGTGCGAGGAGGGGGAGGGATCGGGTGGGGGCGCATCGCCGGGGCGTGGGGTGGGGGGGAGCGGGTAGGCGCCGATGGGCATCTCCTCGATCGGGATCGCGCGGGTGTAGCGGCGGGTCAGGTCGTGGTGGAGCAGGTCCACGACCCAGTCGGAGTGGTGCACTCCCCCGCCCGGGGGGTCGCCCTCCATGGGGCCGAGCGGGCCGGTCTCCGGCACGAAGGGGCACTGGCCCCAGAGGGTGACGAACTTCGTGGGCAGGCTGCCGCGGGTGCGGCCGGCGGCGAGCCAGATGACGCGTCCGGCGGAGCGCATGAACTCGATCAGGCGCGTGGTGAGCTTGTGCGTCACGACGAGGCGCGTGCCGGGCGGCATGGGACCGTCGAAGCGCCAGAGGGGGGAGCGGAAGAGCACGGTTTCCGGGAAGGGGAGGACGGGCTTCCAGGTGCGGTTCACGAGTCCCCAGCCGCTGGAGTAGGCGCGTTCCTCGAAGTCGAGGTCGCGGTCCCTGGCGTCGAAGGGGATGCCGTCGAGGCGGACGACGCCGGCGGGAACGTCGCCGGCATCGGGGAGCGCCCAGAGGCGCCAGGTGTTGGGTTCGAGGCCGGGGGCCGAAGCGCGAAGATCGATCGGGGTGGGCGATTCGACGCGTGGGAGGTCGATCGCGACGGGCGTGAACGCGACAGCGCCGGGATCGGAGGCGATGGGGTTCGCGTGGATGGCGGCGCCGATGGAGCGGTCGAGGGTGAGGGCGGTGCGGAGGGGACCGGGGCCGAAGTTGGCGATGCCGATCCCGGCGTCGATGCGCCGACCGCCGGTGAATCCGGCGCGCCAGTCGGGCGGGCGGAGGATCGCGATGCGGTCGGCGAGCCAGGGGCGTGTCTCATCGGGCGCGAAGCGCCAGCGGTCGAGCTCATCCATGAAGCCGAGGCGGCCGTTGGGCACATCGCGGATCTGGTTCATCACCCAGCCGGCGTGGTTGGGGTACGAGCGGAAGACCTCGGACTGGAACTTGCGATGGAGGAGGTTGTTGCGGTGGGCGTGGCGCTTGAAGCGATCGAGGGTGGCCGCGCCGTAGCGGTCGACGACCCAGCGCTCGAACGCGCGGCACTCGGCGAGGCCCTTGGGGGTCCACCAGGGGTCGGCTGGTG
This sequence comes from uncultured Phycisphaeraceae bacterium, assembly GCA_964459825.1. Taxonomy (GTDB): domain Bacteria; phylum Planctomycetota; class Phycisphaerae; order Phycisphaerales; family UBA1924; genus CAYWOF01. The sequence continues at coordinate 6,305 of CAYWOF010000088.1, forward strand.
CCTTGGACTCCGTGCCCGGTGCTTTCGCTTCGGTCTTTGACTGCTCCCCGGGCCCGAGGGTCCGGGTATCCGCCCACGCCGTGCCGATCACGGTCTCGCCCATCACGAAGGGCTTGGGAGGGAGCTCGGCGAGGGCCAGCTGGAGGTCCTCGAGGAACTTGACCCAGCGCCCGCTGGACTCGTAGACGTGCTCATCGTGGAGGTCGGTCTGATCCGGGTTGGTCCAGGCGAGGAAGGCGGTCTGGACCTGGACGAGGCGGTCGGGGAGCTCTTCCTTGGCCCGCTTCCACCACCACGCGGCAAGCTCGGGGTGGATGCGCTCGTGCTCGCATGAGCCGCTGACGATGACGACGGACGGATGGCGCCGGTCGCGCCGGAAGAATCCGTCGAAGAGGCGCTGGTACTCGGGGATGCGCTCGCCCTCCATCGGGCTCTTCCAGACCGGGTGCTCCTGCCAGAGGAGCATGCCCATCTCGTCGGCGATGTCGAAGTAGTACTCGGGCGGGTACCACATGCAGAGGCAGACGCAGTTGAAGCCCATCTGCTTGAGGCGGGTGAACTCGGCGCGGACCTGCTCGGGCGGCGGCGCGGGGGCCATCGCATTGGGCTCGTGGCCCCAGTGGAGGACGCCGCGGATGCAGAGGGGTTGGCCGTTGAGCAGGATGGACCGGTTGCCCCCCTCCGGCCCGCCGGTGGTGACGGTGCGGAAGGCGAAGCGGGTGCGATGCTCGTCGCTCGGCTTCCCGTCGTGCAGGAGCCGCACGGTGGCCGCGTAGAGCGCGGGAGAGTCGGGACTCCACGGTCGGGGCGAGGGGACCCGGAGGGCCACGCGCGCGCCACGAGACTCGGCCTGCGCGACGCGGGCGCCGTCGGGCCCGAGCAGCTCGACGGCGAGCGCGCACGAGTCGATGGGCCCGTCGACGTCGCCGGCCACCTGGACATCACCCGTCCGGGCATCGGTGGCGATACGGGGTTCGTGGGCGAACGCGACGGGTCCGGTGCGGCGCAGCGAGACGTTGCCCCACACGCCGCCGTGCTGGAGGCTCAGGACATCGTGGAATCCCTTGGTGATGTGGCCGTTTTCGGTGGTGACGCCCGGCGGCGGGCGGGTGGCGCGGATCTCGTCGATGCGGAGGACGATGTCAAGACTGAGAGGGTGAGAGGGTGAGAGGGTGAGACGGTGAAGGGATAGCTCCAGTTGGAAGGGGAGGTAATCGCCGATGTGGCGGCCGAGCTCGATGCCGCTCGCCCAGACGGTGCAGTCGGTGGCGACGGAGTCGAAGCGGAGCCAGAGGCGTGTGCCAGCGCTGAGCCAGTCGGGGGGAATCTCGACGCGCCGGCGGTACCAGGCGATGCCGTGGTAGTCGGGACCGAGGGTGTGCTGCCAGGCGGAGGGCACGTGTGTACGGAGCCATGGGGTGGAGGTGCCCGAGCCTTCGCTCGCGGACTTGCTCGGACTCGGCATCTGGAACCAGCGATCGCGCAGGCCGCGGTCGTCGGGGTCGGCGCGGATCTCCCAGTCGCCATTCAGGTCGATTACGCGGCTCACGGTCGGCCCTCGCCCGGTCGCGACTCGCGGCGCAGGAGATCCAGCACCTCGGCGCGGGTGGGGAGGGAGGGTATGGCCCCGCGCCGGGTGGTCGCGAGGGCGCCCGCGGCGTTGGCCCAGCAGAGGGCGTCGAGCAGGCCCATCGCGTCCACGCCCCCGGCCCGCCCGCCGCCGATCTGGTGCTCGGCCCAGCGGGCGGCGAGGGTGCCGCAGAAGGCGTCGCCGGCGCCCACGGTGTCGAGGGGTTCGACGGAGAAGGGGGCGGCCTGGCCGCGGACGCGGGCGTGCAGGGCGACGGCGCCGCGCGCGCCGAGGGTCATGATGACGGAGGCGAGCCCGCCGGCGGCGAGGCGGTCGAGGGGGTCGGTGGCAGCGACGCCGAGGAGGCCATCGGCGACGATCGCGGCCTCGGTCTCGTTGACGATGAGCACATCGATGGCGGCGAGGAGCGCGGCCGGGAGGCGGGCGCCGGGGGCGGCGTTGAGCATGACGGTGGTGCCGGAGTCGCGGGCGATCTCGGCCGCGCGGGTGACGGCGTCCAGCGGGACCTCGAGCTGCACGAGGAGCACGTCGGCAGCGGCGAGGGTCTCGCGGGCGGCGTCGGCATCGGCCGGCGTCAGCAGCGCGTTGGCGCCGGGGGCGACGATGATGGTGTTCTCGCCGGCGCTTCCCACGGCGATGAGGGCGACCCCGGTGGCGGCGCCGGGTGTGGTGGTGACGCGCGTGGTGACGATGCGCTCGGCGCGGAGCGTGTCGAGCATGCGCCGGCCGTGCTCGTCGTCGCCGGTACGCCCGATGAAGGCGACGTCGGCCCCCATGCGGGCGGCCGCGACGGCCTGGTTGGCTCCTTTGCCTCCCGGGTGGGTCTCGAAGGGCCCGCCGAGGAGGGTCTCACCGGGGGCCGGAAGGCGCGGCGCGCGGACGACGAGGTCCATGTTGATGGAGCCGAGGATGCAGAGGCGGGGGCGATCCGGTGGGGAGGGCACGCGACGAGTTTACCTCTTGTGCACGGTCGCCCAGACCTCGCGCTTGGCGTCGAGGTCGCGCCACTGTTTGCGGCCCATGACCATGTCGGCGTAGATGGTCGCGATCTCGCGGGGGCGCATGGTGAAGCGGACGGCCGACCAGGTGATGGGCTCGCCCTTGAGCTTCGCGCCCCGGGCCCACTCGGGCGGCTCGACGGGGTGCTCGATGGGGAGCCAGCCGGTGTCGGCGGGGGACCATCCAGACGGTGTCGCGGTGTCGAGGTGTCGAGGTGTCGAGGGTGGGGAGTCGGAGAGGACCTCGCCGAGGGTGCCCGGATGCGGATCGCGCTTGACGCGCGCTGCCTCGATGTCCTGCATGACCCGCCGCGCCGCTACGTACGGCGTCTCGCCATCGCGAGCGCCCAGCACCTCCGCCACCGCGGCCAGCGCTCCGCCCCTTGCGAGCGCCTCACGTGCGGCCATCCGCGCGTCCTCGCGCACGCGGTGGGCCGCGTCGACGGCCGACTCCTTCGGCTTGCCGTCGAGCGCAGTCCACACCCGATCGAG
>CAYWOF010000088.1:9395-10088 GCA_964459825.1 uncultured Phycisphaeraceae bacterium
CGGCGAGCTTGAGCGTGACGTCGGCGGGTTGGCCGTCCCACTCGACGAGGCGGATGACGAAGGGATGGTCGCAGGCGCCATCGGAGTCGCGGAACATGCGATGGCCGGCCCAGTCGGGGAGGTGCTCGCCATCCTTGGGATGGGCCCGGAAGAATGCGCTGGCAAGCACCCCCGGGGCGCCGCCGACGCTCATGGGACCGAAGACGGCGGGCAGGTCCCCGCCGGGCTCGGCCTTGGCGCCGACCTGCCAGCCGCCGGCCATGAGCCCGGCGAGGCGAGCGCGTTCGCCCGGCGCGAGCGGGCCGTGCGGGACCAGGCCGATCTGGGCCGCGAGCCGACCTTTCCACCGGTCTTCATCCCAGGCGTCGTACATGGTGAGCAGGGCGCGGAGCCCGTGCTCGTCGCGGAACCACTGCTGCGAGCCGTCGTGGACGCACAGCAGCCCACGGCCGTCGATGCCGGATTCGAGCAGGTCCACCGATCGGTGGGCGGTGAAGGGGCGACGAATCTCCTCGAAGACCTGGGGTGAGGTCATCCAATCGCCGGTGGGGTACTTGCGTCGGAAGGTCCCCTCGGCGCGGACCGGCTGGGTGCTCAACGGCTGGTCGGCGAGGAGCATGGCGGGCGTGAACCCCGGCACGATCGGCGTCGAGAGCCCGGAGTGCATGCGGGACTCGGAGCGCGGGACATCGG
>CAYWOF010000089.1:0-4408 GCA_964459825.1 uncultured Phycisphaeraceae bacterium
CGCAAGCGCACCAGGGGCGGTCGATGCCGAGCCTCCCTCACCGTCTCACCGTCTCACCGTCTCACCGTCTCAACCCACCATCCGCCTCATCGCCACCAAGGTGGACGGCCCCAAGTGGGAGGCCCACGCCTACGAGCTCTCCGGCCTCGGCCTCGGCGAGCCCCTGCTCTGCTCGGCCAGGAGCAACTACATGCGCCGCGAGCTGATCGATGCGCTGTACGAGCTGCTCCCGCCCGCGCCGGAGGAGCCGGAAACTCCCAGCGCCGATGTGAAGCTCGCGATCATCGGCAAGCGCAACGCCGGCAAGAGCACGCTTGTCAACGCCATCGCCGGCCAGGAGCGCGTCATCGTCTCCGAGATCGCGGGCACCACGCGCGACGCCGTGGACGTGCGCGTTGAGCTCGACGGGCGCGCGTTCGTGGTCATCGACACCGCCGGCCTGCGGCGCAAGAAGAGCTTCGCCAACCAGATCGAGTGGTGGGCCTTCGACCGCGCCCAGCGGGCCATCGCCCGCTCCGATGCCGTCCTCCTCCTGCTCGACGCGACCGAGCCCGCCAGCCAGGTGGACGAGCAGCTGGCCATGCTCGTCCAGAAGGCGTTCAAGCCCTGCGTGATCGTGGTCAACAAGTGGGACGAGGCCGAGGGGCGCGCGGGCCCCAAGGGCAAGGCCGTCACCACCGAGGACTACGAGACCTACCTGCGCGAGCAGCTCAAGGGCCTCGACCACGCCCCCATCGCGTTCATCTCCGCGCGCGACGGGCTCAACGTCCGCGAGACCATCGACCTGGCCTTCGAGCTCGTCGAGCAGTCCCGCGGGCGCGTCACCACCGGCAAGCTCAACCGCCTCGTCGAGGCCATCCTCGAGCGCTCCAACCCCCCCAGCAAGCTCGGCACCCGGGCCAAGTGCTACTACGTCGCGCAGGTCGCGGCGGCGCCCCCCACCATCGTCATGGTCGTCAACCGCCCCGAGCTCTTCACCCCCAACTACCAGCGCTTCCTGCTCAACCGCTTCCGTGAAGAGCTGCCGTTCCCCGAGGTCCCCATCCGGCTGCTCATCCGCGGACGCAAGCGCTCGCTCATGACCAAGGGGCGCGGCGGCATCGACGTCACCCCCGGCGCGGCGCCAACGCTCACGCCCGAGGAGATCGCCGAGGCCGAGCGCGCGGCGCTCGCGCCCGCCGATGCCGGCGCCGGACCCGAGGACGAGGGCGCCGCGTATTTCGACGAGGATTAGGCCGGTCAGACCTGCGCGAGCGCCGGCAGCAGGGGGCGCGCCTGGCGGGTCGTCTCGTAGGCGCTCGCCGGCGGGTGCGCATCGATGATCCGGCGCGCCACCAGGTCGACGGCGTCCAGGTCACGCAGCGTCAGCGCCAGCGACCGATCCGTGATCCCCTCGAGCGATCGGGCGATGGCTCCGAATCGGCGCGGCCCATCCCCCAGCACGTGCAGCACCGGCATCGACCAGCGGCGCAGCGCCGTCTCGACGATCCCCAGCGCGCGGATCGTCTGGTCCAGCCCGGCGCACGCCGGCGCGATGGCGGCGCCCTGGCGCGTCAGGATGTACTCGGGACGGAGGGGGTGGCCGTACCCGGAGTTCCGAGCCACCCAGCCGCGGGCGACGAGCTCCGCCAGCGTCTGGCGCACCGCCCCCTCGCTCGCTCCCGTGCGGTAGACGAGCGTGACGAACTTGGCCCCCCCCGCCTCTCCCGCGCCCCCGGCGCGGTGCAGCTCCGCCAGCAGCGGCACGGACCAGCGCCGGTGGAACAGGGCCGTGATGCGTTCGAGGCGGTCCATCGCCCGGCATTCCTCAGGTATGCGTCACGGGGTGCAACCTCGTCCCGCTCTTGACGTACAAAGTATAGCAACTATATTCTCTGCGATCGCGCGACCCACGACCGACCGTCCCCACCCGCACCCGGAGACCTCGCATGCCCTCCCCACTCGGATTCGACGGCGGCCTCACCATCTCCTTCCAGGTCAAGGACCGCAAGAAGTCCATCGCCTGGTACCAGGATGTCCTGGGCTTCAAGCTGCTCTACGACGTCGAGGAGATCGGCTGGTGCGAGCTGGCCACCGAGGTCGCCGGCGGACGGGTCAACATCGGCCTCTCGCAGGTCGAGAAGCCCAAGGTCGGCGCCGGCCCCGTGCCCACGTTCGGCGTCAAGGACATCGACAAGGCCCGCGGCGCGATGGAAGCCAAGAAGGTCCGCTTCGACGGGCCGACGCGCGAGTACCCCGGGATGGTCCGGCTCGCCACCTTCTACGACCCGGACGGTAACGCCCTCATGTTGTTCCAGTCGCTGTCGAACCAGTAATCCAGGAGGCTCCCCCATGTCCCGGCGAACGATGGCTCTGGCGATGGTGTGCGCGGCCGGCTCGCTGACCGCAGGGCTCCTGGCGACCTCCGGTCCGGCGGAGCGCCCACAACCCGCGGCCGGCGCGGCGACGACCGCGAAGTTCAAGCTGGCCGATGCGGCCTTCCTCGCGGGCACGTGGAAGGGCCCGGTGGAGGCCGACCGCGTCGAGGAGACGTGGTCCGCGCCCGACGGCACGAGCATCCTCGGCATGTTCCGCTGGATCAACGCCGACGGCACGCCCGACATGGTCGAGCTGCTGACCATCACCGAGGAGGAGACGGGCGTCATCCTGCGTCTGCGCCACTTCGACGCGAAGCTCAAGCCCTGGGACAACGAGGCCGAGCCGATGACCTTCACGCTCGCCGAGACCGGCACGCGGCGCGCCCACTTCCGCGCCCTGCCGTCCATCGAGGCGCGCGTCGCTTCCGTCACCTACGAGTGCGCCACCCCCGACGAGCTGCGCGTGCTCGTCTCCTTCCCGGCCGAGCGGAACCGCGAGCCGCTGGACTTCCGGCTCAACCGGGTGGCGACCAGCGCGCGCTGAATGAGGCGTCTAGGCCGCGACGGCGCGCGCGGACGTTGGTCCGATCCGCTCGTTGAGCCACCCCGCCAGCGCCTCCGCCCGGGCCATCTGCGAGCAGGTCAGGATCTTCCAGCTCCGGTCCCCCGCGGCCCGCAGCATGACGTTCCAGGTCGGATCGTCGTCCGGCCCTTTCGACGGAACCAGCTCCACGCCGAAGTTGACGATCGCCGCGTACGGGAGCTCGCGCTGAGCTCCCTTCTCCACGGAGCGGGGCAGCGTCAGCACGCGGCGCGTGTCGTCGAGGAGGAGGTCGTGGTCCCCGCGCAGCTGGGCCGCGCGCGTGCGCTGGAAGCCGATCGCCCCCATCCCGAGCACGAGGCCGATTGCCGTGAGCGGCGCGGCGACCGGCCCGTTGAACCCGAAGCCGAACGCGACGGCGAGCGCCGCCGGGATGCTGAGGACGAACAGGGCCGCGAGCCCGGCGACCAGCGGCAGCCACGCCCCCTCCAGGGCCGCTCGCGTGACGCCGCCGGCCTCCCAGACGCGCACATCGCCCAGCGGGCTCGGGCGCGCCGGCCCCGCGCCCAGCAGCGTCGCCCCGGCGAAAAACCACCCGCCCACCATCACCGCGTTGAACGGCGTCATGAACAGCAGCATGAACGCGTCGAGACCCTGGATCCCCGCGACGAGCACGGCATCCGCAGGGTCGCGCGGGTTCACACGCACCGGCACCGTTGCGCCCACCGGGAAGCGCCCGACCACGCGCGTGCTGTCGCGCTTCATGTTCGTGCGCTCGGCCCCGTAGCGCCACTGGCCGCTCTCGTGCACGGCGCCGGCGAACTCGTACCGGTACCGCACGACCGGCAGGTAGCTCCGCCCGCCGCGCCGGGTCGAGCGCTCGCGCTCGTCGATGCGGCTCTCGAGGATCGTCGCCGTCGCCGTCGGGTACGTGAGCGCCCGCACCTGGCGCGCGATCGTCGCGCCGAAGTGCCGATCGAACCCGATCGTGCACACGCTCCAGAAGATGACGAACGCCAAGGCGAAGACGCGCCCGCCCATGGAAGCCCCCCGGGCACGCGTCGCCGGGCCGGCTAGGTCCGGCCCCGGTGCCCACCGGGCTTATCGGCCACCTCGCCATCCATCTTGCCATCCGCGTGCCCGTCGCTGTCCGCGGCCTTGTGGACCTTGCCGAGCGCCGACGGCAGCTCGATTCCCGCCTGCTGGGCCAGCTCGTGCAGGCGCGGCAGGGCGCCGACGATGCCCGAGAGGAACTCGCTCGTCGCGTTGCGCCCCGAGCCGTTCATCCCGGCATCCCACACCGTGATCTTGTCGATCTTCAGGGCGCTGATCGCCTTGACCTGCTCGGCCACCAGCTTGGGCAGCTGCTCGATGAGCAGGAGCGTGGGTCCCACGGCGGCGTCGGTGCCGCACGCCTCGATCAGCTTGCGGTAGCCCTCGGCCTTGGCCTCGAGCACTTTCTGCATACCGGCGGCCTCGGCCTCGAACTTCAGGAGGATCGCGTCGGCCT
>CAYWOF010000089.1:4418-10080 GCA_964459825.1 uncultured Phycisphaeraceae bacterium
GATCTCGATCCGCTTCTTCTCGATCTCCTGCGGCGCGATCTGGTCGCGGGCGAGGCGCGCCAGCTCCTGGTCACGCTGGGCGAGCAGGATGGCCTCGGCCGCCTTGGCGGTGGCGACATCGGCGCGGCGCTTGGACTCGGCCTGCACCTCGCCCAGCTTGGCGTTGGCCTCGGCGATCTTGGCCTTGGAGAGGTTCTCGCCCGTGGTGGCGGTGGCCTCGGCCTCGGCCACGCGCACGCGCTGCTCCTGCTCGGCCTGCTTGGCCGCGGCGACCGTCTCGGCGGTGCGCTGGGCGATGGTGATCTCGCGATCGCGCTTGGACTGCATCTCGCCCTTGACCGCCTCGGCCTCGAGGGCGGCCACCGCGACGCGCTGCTGCTGCTCGGCCTTCTTCTGCCCCTCGACCGCCGTTGCCTGCTCCGCCGCGACCTTGACGGTCCGCTCGCGCGTGGCCAGGGCCTCGCCGGTGGCGCCGTCGCGCTCCTGCTGCGCCACCTCGACCTTGGCCCGGTTGATCGCCTCGGCCGCGGCCCGCTTGCCGATCGCCGCGATGTACCCGCTCTCGTCGGTGATGTCGCGGATGTTGACGTTGATCAGCTCCAGCCCGATCTTGTTGATCTCCTGCCCCACGTTCTCGTTGATCAGCTTCATGAACTTCTCGCGGTCCTTGTTGATCTCCTCGATCGTCAGGGTCGCGATGACCAGGCGCAGCTGACCCAGGATGATGTCCTGCGCCAGCTCGCGGATCTGGCCCTGGTTCAGCGAGCGCAGGCGCTCGGCCGCGGCGTTCATCAGCACCTGGTCGGTCGACACGCCGACCGTGAACGTGCTCGGCACGTTCACGCGGATGTTGTTGAGCGACAGCGCCCCCTCGAGCGGGATGTCGATGACCAGCGGCTCGAGCGAGATGTAGGAGTAGTCCTGGACCAGCGGCCAGACGAAGGTCCCGCCGCCGTGAAGGCACTTGGCCGCCCGCTGGCCGGAGACCTTGCCGTGGATGACCAGGATCTGGTTCGGCGGGCAGCGCCGGTACTGCTTGATGACGATCGCGACGAAGAAGAGCAGCAGGAGCAGGAGCGAGGCCAGCAGCCCGACCCACACGAGGGGGTTTCCCCCGCCTCCACCCCGCGCCAGCGTCAGAATCTCGTTCATGGGCATCCCTCCAGGCCCCCCGAGCGCGCACGGTCAGGCGCGCGCCACGGTCAGCGTGTTGTCGTCGTTGACGCGCGTGACCCGCACGCGCGTCCCGGTCGGCAGCTCCTCACCCTCGCTCGACGCGTTGTAGATCCGCTGGCGCTGGTGGACCGTCACCCGCACCTGCCCGCGCCCGGCGCCGGCGCCCGGCACCGTCGCGTACACCTCGCCCTCGCGCTCGAGCGCGGCCTGGATGGGGATGTTCCCGCTGCTCTGCAGGTCGTGCACCCCCTTGAGGAGCAACCCCAACACCCACACCATCCCCGCGCCGGCGATGACCCCAGTCAGCAGGCTCAGCGGCATGCCCCAGTCCGCCCCGCGCAAGGCGCCGAGGCCGCCCCAGCCGAACCCCATGGCGAAGGCGAAGAGGCTCTGGATCGATAGGATCTTGAACACCTCGCCCGGGTCGCCGTGGTGGAGGTCGCCGGGGTGCTCGACGTGAAGGTCCATGTCCCCGCCCATGCCGGAGAGCATCAGGGCCAGGCGGATGGCGAAGACCGCCGTCCCCAGGAGCGCGGGCAGCGCGAACCACCGGGCCCCATCGGTGAAGAAGAGTTCGAGCATGGCCGCGCCCTCCGTCGGCGGGCGCTTCCCAGCGCCCACCGGCCCCCCCGGCGCGGACAGTATCTCAGAAACGCCTCCGCGCCGCACGCGCTAGTTCGGAAAGCCGGGGGGCGGGTTGCGGGTTGTTCGGGCCTCAGCCGCCGCCGGGCTTCTTCTTCCCGCCGCCCAGGATCCCCTCGAGTTCCCTGCCGATCCCCTCGACGGCCTTCTCGGCCTCCTTCGCCGCCCCCTGCACCGCCTGGCCCGCCTCCTGGCCGATGGTCTCGGCGATGTTCACGGCCTTGCCGCCGATCTCGACCCCGATGTTCACGAGCCCGTCGAGCTGGGCCAGCTGGCCCGTCAGGTCCTTGAGCAGGTCGCCGGGCAGCTGGTCGCCCGCGTTCTCGACCACCGCGGCCAGGACGGCCTGCACGATGATGCTGGAGAGTTCGCCGATCGTCACGCCCGTTCCGCCGACACCCTCGCCGGTCCGTCCGACGTTGCGGAGCTTGATCTCCTTCACGGGCACATCGATCTTGCCCGGCCCGGCCACCTGGACGGCCGGGTTGGCCGCGAACGCCGCGACATCCACGTGCACCGTCACGTCCGTGATGGTGAGCTCGTTGATGATGAGCCTCTTCCCCTCGTCCCCGGGCTGCGGCTTCGAGGGATCCGGGGGGCCGGAGAGCTTCTTGAGGTTGTCCAGGATCACCTGGTAGTTGGCCTTGCCCTCCTTCTTCTCGAGGTGGACGTCGATCGCGTCGAGGCTGAACGTGGGCACAACGATGGTGTCCTTCGTCAGCGAGGTCAGCGACACGGCGACCGCGGCGTCGCCCAACGTCAGGAAGTGCGGCGCCGGGAAGCCCTGCGGGCTGGCGACGTTCAGGTCGGACATGCCGAACTTGCCGGAGAAGAGCCCGACCCGGGCGGACGCGAGGGTGGTCCTCACGCCGAGCGCGTAGGTGGCCCCGGCCTCGATGCCTCGGCGGGCCAGCGACCCGGCGAGCATCACGACGACGAACAGCCCGACGGCGACGAGGGCGAGCAGGCCCAGCACGCCGCCGACGATGAGCTTGCGCAGCTTCTTCATGCCGAAGGCTATCCGGGGGGGAGGTTCCGGGCGCCCCGGCCGACCCCCGGCCGCCCGGCGCGCTGGGGGGCGGCGTCACTCCTCATCGAAGCCCGAATCGACGAGCTTCTTGAGGGCAGCGCAGGCCTGATCGGCGTCGGGCCCATCGGCGGTGACGTCCAGGGTGGTGCCCTTGGTGGCGGCGAGCATCATCATGTGCATGATGGACTTGCCGTCGACCTCCTGGGGGCCGCGCCGGACGGTGACGCCGGCCTGGAACGAGGAGGCGAGGTCGACGAAGGCCATGGCCGGCCGGGCGTGGAGGCCCAGCCGGTTGACGATGGTCACGGTGACCGTGCAACGCGTGGACAACGTGCGCCCCAAAGCGTCCTGCCGACCGGAGGCGTCGTCGCGTCCCCCGGATGCGGGGGCGGGGCGGCGTCAGCCGGCGAGCAACTGGTTGTCGGCCTCCTCGAGCAGCGTGCGGACCTCGTCGGCGTTCTGGGCCTGGCGGAGGAAGCGGCGGAAGGTCTCCTTGCTCAGGTTCTTGAAGATCACCTCCATGGCCTGGAGGTGCTCCTCGGGCCGGTCCTCCGGGGAGAGGAGCATGAAGACGGAGAAGACGGGCTGCTTGTCGAGGGCGTTGAAATCCACCCCCCGCTCCGAGAGCCCGATGGCCGCGGCCATGCGCTTGACGGACTTGTGCTTGACGTGGGGGACGGCGACGCCGCGCCCGAAGCCGGTGGAGCCGCGTTTCTCACGCTCGAGGACGGAGCGGACGAGCTCGTCGCGAAGCCGGGGTGCGGCAGCGCCGCTGGCGATGAGCAGGTCCACGAGCTCGGTGATGACGTCGTCGCGCTCGTGCGACGCGAGGCGGGGCGCGACGGCCCCATCGGGCACGAGTTGGGTGAGCTTCATGGGTCAGGGTTCCGTGAGGGTTCGCGAGGCGTCAGCGCTTGTCCGAGCGGAGCTGCTCCTTGTAGTCCGCCAGCTGGCGTGAGCCCTTCTGGACGGCGGCGTCGATGGCCCCGTAGAGGTCGGGACCGGAGGTGTGGCAGACGAAGTCGGCGTGCTTGACGACGTCGATCACCAGCTCGACCGCGAAGCTGCCGCTGTGCTGGTGGTCCTCGCGGCTCAGGCGAAAGGTGATCTGCTGGATGCCGTTGAAGAAACGGGGGAGCTTCTGCGCCTTGGACTCGGCGTGCCCGCGGATGGCGTCGGTGACAGTGAGGTTCCGCCCGATCACGTCGATTCGCATGGGGCCTCCTGGGAGCGTCGAGCGCCGGGCGGGGGCACCCCCGCCGGGCGCCGGCCCCCGATCTTACTCGCGGGTCTGGGACTTCGTCGCGGCGGTTCCGGGGCGTTCCGGACGGGCGCCGGACATCTCCTCGATCAGGCGCCGGGCCTCGGGGGAGAGGGGGGAGACCGCCTGGCTCTCGGGCACGAGCACGCCGGCGGTCAGGACGAAGCGGATGGCCTCGTCCACGGTGATGGGGAGCTCGATCGTGCTGGAGCGAGGGACGTTGACGGTGAACCCGGTGAAGGGGGTCGGGGTGGTGGGGATGAACACGGTGATGTGGTCGGTGCCGGTGGCGTCGCGCAGGACACGGAGGGACGTGCTGGTGACGAAGGCGATGACCCAGTGGGCCTCAAGGGGAAACTGGACGAGCACGACGCCCCGGAAGGCCATCTGCTTCTCGCCCAGCACCAGGTCGACGAGCTGCTTGACGTGGGGGTAGACCTGCTTGAACCCGGGGATCCGGGCGATCAGCCGCTCGACGCGGGCGTAGAGACGCCGGCCGATGAGACCGCCGAGGAGGAGCCCGGCGAGGTAGATGAGCGTGATGGCGACGACGAGGCCGGAGAGCTTGAGGTACCAGCGCTGCTCCCAGAACTCGGCGAGGGCGGCCCGCCGGATCTCGGCGGTGAGGACGGCGTCGTCGAGCTTGGTGCGACCGAGGGCCTGCTGCGCGGCGCGGTAGGTGTCGAGCTCCTGGGGCGTGACGGTGTACCACGCGGGGCGCGCCGGGGCCTCGATGACGAGGGGGAGGACCTGGATGACCAGGCGCCGGATGCCCCCGTTGATCGGGACGGCGACGGTGGAGAAGACGAAGATGAAGGCGTACCAGAGCAGCCAGAGCGTGAGGATCGAGGGGAGAAGAACGGCGAGGCCCCGACCGAAGAACCGCCGAAAGTCGCTCGAGAAGGTGTGCGTGCTCATGACGACGGCCCGCGGAAGTCCCGCGCCCCGGGGCGGGCCGGTCACGCCCGGGGGTGGGGGCGCGCCCGGCGGGGAACCGCCGGGGTCCGGACCGGCAATGGGCCTGAGAGGACTCGAACCTCCGACCTCGCCCTTATCAGGGGCGCGCTCTAGCCAGCTGAGCTACAAGCCCGGAGCGGGTGAGTTTAGGGTCCGGGCCGGGTGAGTCAACGAACCCGGGAGGGCGCGGGGGCGATGGGAAGGGTGAGGCGGAAGGTCGCGCCCTCGCCCGCGTGGCGGACCAGGGTGAGGTTGCCGCCCAGGCCACGGGCCAGGCCGCGAGCCAGGGCCAGGCCCAGTCCGAGGCCCCGTTGCGAGCCGTCGGCATCGCGCGGGGCGCGATGGAAGGGCTCGAAGATGGCGCGCTGCTGGCCCGGGGGCACGCCGGGTCCGTGGTCGCGGAAGAGGATCTCGCCCTCCCGGGCCGTGGCGCGGGCGCTGAGGTGCAGGCGACGGTCGGGAGCGGAGGCCGCGTACTTGCAGGCGTTGTCCACGAGGTTCAGGAGGATGCGGGCGAGCGTCTGCTCATCGGCCACCACCCGCGCCCCGCCGGCGCCGGCCGCGTCGACGATGAGCTCCATCCCGCACTGCTCGGC
>CAYWOF010000090.1:0-10022 GCA_964459825.1 uncultured Phycisphaeraceae bacterium
ACGGGTCGCCGAGGGCGAACTTGGTCTGGAAGCAGATGTAGTCGTTGACGTTGAGGGCGCCGGAGGTGTCGCAGTCGGGATAACAGGCGTCCAACACCTCCAGGGTCACGGTCTCCCCACCGTACGCGGCGCGAAGCGTCAGGCCCGGCGGCATGGTCGGGGGCTGGATCAGCGCGACGAACTGGCCGGCGATGCCGCCCGAGGCGGTGAGGATCTCGAAGCTCTGCCCCGCCTCGGGGGTGAAGCCCGCCACGAGGGCGACCCGGAGCGTGCCGCCGAGCTGGGCCGCGCCGGTGATGACGAGCTGGTCGTGCAGGACGCCGGGCGTGGTGCCGCCAAGATCGATCTCCAGGGTTCCCTGGGCCTGCTGGGCGTAGTCGCCGGTGAGGCGCAGGACGCCGGCGGCGCCCTCGTCGCCGGGCAACACCCGCGAGTGGCTCGTGAGGAGCGTGGTGACGATGTGCGCCGTCGCGTCGGGCGAGTCTCCACCCGAACCGCTGACGAGACGATCGGCGTGGGAGGCGGCGTTCCCGTGGTTGAACCCCCCGGGGGCCGTGAAGGTCCAGCCGTGGGGAACGTGCAGGTTCGAGAACTCGTACTCGTCGAAGGGGATCCCCGCCGTCATGTGCCCGCGCAGGCGCACGGTGGAGTTGACGATCCGCGAGACACCGTGGATCGCGGGCATCAGCGTCGAGCCGGCCTCGACGGTGGCGCCCTGGATCCGGGTGATCGTGCCCGCGAACACCAGCCTGGCGCCGGGATAGACGATCCACGTGCCCCCGACGAGCGCGCCGTTCTGGACCTGCGTGATGGGCCCGAGCAGGTGCAGCTCGCCGATCGGCACGAACACCGTGCCCTGGTTGTCCAGCGCGGCGTGGATGAGCGAGATGGCCGGTGCCGCGGGGGTGAGTTCGTGGATGATGAACCCGGTGTTCTGGATGGCGCTGGCGCCCGAGGCCGTGATGGTGACGGGCTGCCAGAGCTCCCAGCTGCCGGTGTTGAAGATGAGGGCGTTGGTCATGGCGACGGGCGCGGCCTGCGCGACCCGATCCTCGTTGATCAGGACACCCCGCAGGTCCAGGGCGCCCTCGATCGAGAGCATGTCCTCGTTGCGGAGCGTGCCCGCGCCGCCGATGCCGAGCGTGCCCCCGAACCACTCGAGCCGTCCTGTGTTGAGGATCGTCCCGGGCCCGCCCAGCGCGCCGCGCTGCACCCGGACCGGCAGGAGGAAGTCGCCATGGGTCGTGAGCTGGCCGCCCGCCTCCACGCGGATCGTCGGCGTGAGACCCGCGGTCGGCCCGACCCGGACGTTGGTCCGCAGCGTGTGGCCCGGGGCGGAGACCACGTACGTGCCGCTCTCGATGTCCACGGAGCGCTGGGGCGCGGCCTCGATGGTGCCGCCGCCCGCGCCCCAGTCCCCACCGCCGCGCAACCGGATCGCGTCGCCCACGGCCGCGACCGTGCCCCCGCGCTGGTCGAGGCGGGCGCTGATGGTGGACGAGAGGGTGGACGCGTGCTGGGGCTTGATGAGCAGGCCGTGGTTCTCGTACGCGCCGCTCCCGCCGATGTCGCCCTGGAACAGGGAGTGATCGCCCGTCTGCTCGTTGGTGAACCGCGTGGCGTTCTGGAGGGTTAGATCGGTGCGCTGCTCGAAGAATCCCCCGTTGCGGAAGTCCGCGTCGAGGTTGCCGCCGTTGGGGGCGTCGAGCACGAAGGTGGCGACCTCCCCATTGGCAATCGTGCCCGCGCCGGCGATGTGGGAGTTGGTCCAGGCGGCGTTGCCCTCGTTGGTGAGGAGCGCATCGACCGTCGTGCTCTGCGCGAACTCGAGGCCGGGCGTGCCGCTCAGGTCGAACGTGACGGGGGCCTGCACGACCACGGGGACGGCGGATGTGGCGAAGCGGAAGGTCCCCTGGCCCGAGACGCCGGCCAGGCCGTTGAGGTAGTGGCCCGTGGGGCCGCCGATCCCGGAGTAGAGCCAGACCTGGGCGCCCTGGCCGATCGTGATCTGCCCGGCGCGCCACTCGCTGAAGCTGCGGAACCACGTCTGCCCGGCCTGGGCATCGAACACCCCGCCGTCCTGCTCGTAGCCGGTGGCCACCTGGGAGATGTTGTTGCCGCTGGGGGACGGGAACCGGCGGATGGTCCCCGAGTTGACGACGCGCGTGTGCCCATTGCCGCCGAGCTCGGCGCTGCCGATCAGGTTCAGCGTCCCGAAGTTCTCGAGCCGGCTCTGCGGGCCGGCGGCGAAGCTCTGCAGGCGCACATACCCCGGATGGACGATGGTGAGCGTCGCGCCCGCGCCGTTGCGGAAGCTGGTGGGGCCGAAGGTCGGGTGGCCAAGGTAGAAGAGGCCCGTGAGCGTCCCGGTGTTGAGGATCAGGCCGTTCCCATAGAGGCGCGCCTGCCCGCCCGCCGTGGAGTTGCCGTCGAGCGTGAGCGTGCCATCGCTGAAGAGCCAGGCGCTGAGCGTCAGGTCGTGGATCTGGGAGTGCGTGACCAGCCCCAGGACGGCCGAACCGATGACCTGGAGCCCGGCATCGGCCACGAGGCTGCGCGCTCCGAGACTGCCCGCGGAGGCGATGACGAGATGGCCGCTGGTCGTCACGTCATCGAGAAGCGTGGGGATCTGCTCGGGGGTCCAGTTGGTCTGGCCGCCGGCGCAGCTCGTGTGCCACTGGGAGTTGCCGCAGGAGTTATCGAACGTGAGCGCCTGGGCGTGGACCCGGGCGCTCAGGCACGAGCCCGCCAACGGCACCGCGGCCCACACCGGTGTGCGACGCATGTCCGCCTCCCGCGCGCCGTGGCACCCGCCACGGGCCCAGCCGCCCGACATGCTCTCACACGGAACAACCCAAGTCAATGGTCCCGTTGGCTTTGCGGGGCGAGCGGGCGCCCTTGCCGGCCCTTGTCCGCGGCCGCGCGGCCCGACTCACCCTGCGGAACCGACCTTACGGGCATCCCATCGCGAACCTCGTCTGGAAACAGACGTAGTCGTTCACGTCCCGGACGCCGTTGGCATCGCAGTCGGCGTACGGATCGCCGAGGGCGAACTTCGTCTGGAAGCAGACGACGTCGTTGACGTTGCGCTGGCCGTCGGCGTCGCAGTCCGGGTAGCAGAGCGTGCCGATGCGGAAGACGCGCCCGGATGCGCCCGTGGGCGCCAGGTTGTTCCCGGCGCACAGGTAGATCTCGCCGGCCTCGTCGCGCCCGAAGCCCTTGACGTACATCCCGAGCGGCGGGTTGGCCCGGCCGAGGCGGAACTCCCGGATGTCCGAGAGCGTGCCGGCGGTGTCGATGTAGAAGAGGCGGCCCTGGGGGGGCGCGAAGGCGCGGCTGAAGTCGCCGAAGACGTACTTGCCCACCAGCTCGGCGTGCTCGCCGCCGCGGTACACGAACCCGCCGATGATGGAGATGCCGTCGGAGTGCGAGTACTCGGCGACCGGGTCGATGAGCCCGGCGGTGTTGCACGCGGGCAGGGGCGTGCCGGGGTTGGTGGGATCGAAGCAGTGGGCGCCCTCGCGGATCACCCAGCCGTAGTTGCCCCCGAGGGTGACGATGTCCACCTCCTCCCACAGGGCCTGGCCCACATCGGCGACGTAGAGCGTGCCGGCGCCGCCCGGCCCGTCGTCGAAGCTGAACCGGTAGGGGTTGCGGAAGCCCCAGGCGTAGATCTCGTCGGCGCCCGGCGCGTTGGCGAAGGGGTTGGACGGGGGGATGGCGTAGGGGAACCCGCCGTCGACATCGATCCGCAGCACCTTTCCGAGCGTGGTGTTGATGTTCTGGCCGTTGCCGATCGGCCCGTGGCAGGGATTGGGCGTGCACGCCAGGCCATCGTGGGCCCCGCCCCCATCCCCCAGCGAGAAGTAGAGGAACCCATCGGGCCCGAAGGCGACCTCGCCGCCGTTGTGGTTGAACTCGGGCTCGTCGACGCGGAAGAGGATCGTGCCCGTGGGGTCGGCCACGTTCGGGTTGAGCGCCGAGACGTGGAACTCCGCCAGCACTTCCTCGTGGCACCCGCGCGCCGTGCCGAAGCAGGGCTGGCCGGGCGCGCCGGGGCGGGGCACGCTGAACCGCACGAAGAAGCGCCCGTTGGCCTCGTAGTCCGGGTGGAAGGCCAGCCCCAGCAGCCCGCGCTCGTCGAAGCTCGTGCTGAGCGCCGGCAGCTGCGCCGAGACGTCGAGGAAGGGCACCGGCAGCACCGCCCCGTTCTTCAGGATGAGGATCCTGCCGGTCTGGTCGACGATGAACAGGCGCCCCGAGCCGTCGCCCGCGTGGGTGGCCATGATCGGCGCGGCCAGGCCGCCGGCCACCTCGGTGAGCTCGATGGTGATCGATCCGGGCTGGACCTGGGCCAGCGTCCGTGATGGCGTGGCGGACGATCCGGCGGCCGCGACGAGCGCGGCCACAGCGAGCGAGCGGTTCGCGTGCATGATCCCTCCTTTGTCCGGGCCGGCGCGCCGCCGACACCCGCGGGAGTGCGCCGCACCTGGGCGCCCCCGGGGTCGCTCGTCGGAACGAATGCCGGCGTTCGTACCGGCGTCATGTCCCGGCGGGCGACATTCCTTGCAGCACCCCGCGAGAACTCGGGCCCTGCGCGCGGGGCGCGCGCCGGACCCCGTCGGCGTCGGCGCGCCAAGCCCACGCCGCGGACGCTCCGACCCGAGGGCAAGCCTCACGGGTCACTGTCAGGAGCATCCGAGGGCGAACTTGGTCTGGAAGCAGATGTAGTCGTTCACGTTTCGCACGCCGTTCGCATCGCAGTCGGCGTACGGATCACCGAGGGCGAACCTGGTCTGGAAGCAGATGTAGTCGTTCACGTTGAGCGAGCCCGAGGCATCGCAGTCGGCGTAGCACGACTCGCCGACGAAGACCAGGCCGCGATAGAAGCCGAAGAAGCGGAAGGTCTCGGTGGCGCTGGCGGTGTCGATGGTGTACATGCCGCCGTTGATGGCGCGGGCGCCCCAGAGCACGCCCGCGGAATCGAAGGCGAGGTCGTCGAACCAGTTGGAGGACCCGCCGATATCGCCGATGCGGGTCGCCTGGCCGGTGCCGAGGTCGAGGGAGAAGAGCGTGGTGTCGCCGATGTCGGTGAAGAAGGCCTGGCCCTGGGCGTTGATCGCCAGCGCCGTGAGCTGGTCCAGCCCCGCGCCCGCGGGCGCCGTGATGTTGGCGACGAACTCGGCCGCCCCGGTGCCGGTGTCGATCGTGTACAGGCGGTTGTCGGTCGCGCCGAAGAGCTTGTCGGTCACCGGGTTGAAGCACACCGTGCGGAAGTTCCAGTTGAAGCCGGTGGGACCGACGACCGTGCCGGCGCCGGTGGCGCTGTCGATGCGGAACGTGCGGTCGGGGTTGGGGTCGTTGTAGCCGTCGATGGAATAGAGATCGCCCTCATCGTCGGCGGCCAGGCCGCCGAAGAGCGACTCGTGCCCGGTCACGGGGACCGACGTGAGGGTCGCGCCGGTGGCCGGGTCGATGGTCTGGAGCTGGGGGCCGATGTAGTCCGAGAGGGTGTAGAGCGTGTCCTGGGCGCGGGCGCCGGAAACGAGGGCGAGCGCGCCGAGCGCGGGCGCGACGAGGGCGGGTCGGTTCATGGGTTCTCTCCTCCGGGCGCGGCGGTTCGCCGCGCCACAAGGCCAGCGTACCCCCCGCCCGTCCCCGGGACAACAGGCGTCTAGGAGCAACCGAGCGCGAACGCGGTCTGGAAGCAGACGAAGTCGTTCACGTTCCGCTGGCCGTTGCCGTCGCAGTCGGCGTACGGGTCGCCGAGCGCGAACTTCGTCTGGAAGCAGATGTAGTCGTTGACGTTCAGCGCCCCGCTCCCATCGCAGTCGGCGTAGCACGTCTGGTCCGCCAGGAGCACCGCGCACGCCTCGCTCAGCGCGCTGATCCACAGGTTGTCCTGCGCATCCCAGCAGACCGCCCCGAGCTGGTAGTGCGGGATCGGGTCCTGGCCGTAGCGGTAGGTCCTCCAGTTCGCCGCGATCCCCGGATCGCCCGTGATGACCGCGACCCCGCTGGGGAACGGAGTGGTGGAGAGGAACTCATGGGACGAGAGGGCGATCACCCCGTCGGATCGGACGTCGATCCCCTGCACCTCCTTGGCCGGCAGGGGCGAGTTCGCCGTGGTGTAGAAGGTGGTCTGGCCCTGGGGAGAGACCCGCAGCAGGCCCTGGTTCGTGCCGATCCAGAGCGTGTCGTCGGGGCCGATGTCGTAGCAGTTGATCCCGCCGCGGTTGAAGATCTCCCAGGTCTGCCCCACCTCGGCCCACGATGAGCCGTTCCAGAGGTACGCGCGCAGCCATCCCATGGCCCACACCCGCCCCTGGCCGTCGGACTTCACCCCCGCGTAGCTCGACGTGTAGCTCCCCGGGCTGGTCGGCTGCTGCACCCACTGCGAGCCGTTGAACCGGTAGACCTCGCCGTAGTCCCCGGCGACGAAGATCGCCCCCGCGCCATCCTCCGCGAACGAGCTGAAGTTCGTCACGCCCATCCCCGGGTTGTTCTGGTAGTTCCAGAACCCCGTGAACTGGCCCGTGGCCGGGTCCCAGCGCCCGATGCCGTTGCCGCCCATCCAGCCCGCGCCCGTCGAGTCGAGGTAGAACGCGCCCATCGGCTCGTTGCCCGCCCAGGGGTATGGCTCGGACCCGGAGTTGTGGTTCCCCCAGTTGCGCCAGCGCGTGCCGTCGAAGCGCGACAGTCCGGCCTCACCCGTCGCGAACCAGAGGTGGCCCTGCGGGTCCACGCTCATGCGGTCCACGAAGTACCACGGCATCCCGGTGTTCCAGGTGTTGTAGCGCCGGATCGGCGCGCCGGACGGGTCGAGGTGGTGGAGCTCCCCCGTGGCGCCGTTGCCGAGCGTCGTGATCCAGTAGTCCCCGTTGGCCGTGCGCCCGATGCCGTACACGGCGTCGCCGACGTTCGCCACCTCGTCGAAGTCGACCCCGTTGAACCGGATGACCTGGCCCATCCAGTTCCCGCAGTACACGACGCCCTGCGAGTCGATCCCCAGGCGCGTGATCGTGGTGTTGGCGAAGGGAGTTCCCACTCCCGGCGCGAACCGGTCCCACTCGTTGGCCGCACGCCGGTAGCGCCAGAACTGGGCCCCCCCGCCCGTGCTGGCCACGAACCAGGGATCGCCGGGGCCGTCGACGAGGCCGTTGCCGAACCGCCCGACCGTCTCGCCGCGGAGCGTCCAGGTCGCGCCGTCGAACTCCGCCACTCCGTCGAGCACGCCGTTGGCCACCCACGCGTGCCCGTCGGGGGTCACGAGCACCTCGCTCAGCTGGTACCACGGCGGGGCGAAGGGCAGCTGCTGCCCCACGCGGTACTTGGTCCACGTCGAGCCGCTCAGCCGGTAGACCGCCGCGTCCGTCGTCTGCACGCCGGAGTTGTTCACCCACACGTCGCCGTTGGGGGCGATGGCGACGTCATCGATCTGGTTGTGCACGAAGGGCGCGTTGGCGGCGGTCCACCTGGTCCACTGCTCGCCGCTCTTCCGCACCAGCCCGCCGTCGGTGGCGATCCAGGCCGCGCCGGTCGCGTCGAACGCCACGTCGTTGATCCAGTCGGACGGGATCGGCGTGTCCACGTTGCTGAGCGTGGTCCAGAGATCGGCCGCCGGGTCGTAGATCCCGATGCCCCCCTCGCCCCAGAACGGCCAGCGCCCGGCCGTCCACACGGTGCCATCGGGGGCGATGCACCCGAAGTTGAGCTGGATCCCCGGGATGCCCGTGTTGCTGGGACGGAACTGCCTCCACTCCTGGGCCGCGCAATCGCGCGCCACGCCGAGGACAAGAGCGCCCGCGCAGGCCAGCCGTTGGGTCGCACGCGTGATCACGGTGTCACCTCCGTTGGAATGTACCCCGCGCCGGGCCTCACGGGCACCCGAGCGCGAATCCGGTCTGGAAGCAGATGTAGTCGTTCACGTTCCGCTGCCCGTTCCCGTCGCAGTCCGCGTAGGGATCGCCCTGCGCGAACTTCGTCTGGAAGCAGATGAAGTCGCTCACGTTCAGCACGCCCGACCCGTCGCAGTCGGCGTAGCACCCGCCGGAGAGCGCCGCGAAGCGGATCACCGGCATCCCCACGGCGCCGGTGTTGACGTGGTAGAGCCGGCCGCCGATCCGCAGGCTGTCCGCGCCGTCCAGGGCCATGAACCGGGCCCACGCGCTCTCGAGCGGGCCGCCTCCCACGACGCCCCGGTTCATCTCCGCCCCGGTCTCGGGGTCGTGGACGAACAGGATCATGTCCCCGCTGTAGGGCGCCGAGCTGGTGTTCCCGCACACGAGCACGTGCCCGGCCCGGTCCACCGCCACGTCGCCCGCCGTGTCGAGGCACCCGATGCAGTTGTCCCCGTACAGGAACGTCCAGCGCAGGGCCCCCGTCGCCGCGTCGCGATTCACGGTGTAGATGTTGTCGTTCTGGTTGCTGACGTTGCCGTCCGGATCGATCGACCCGGTGATGCACACCCCGCCCCGCCCGTCCAGCGCCAGGGCGATCGCCCCGTCGTTGTAGCCCGCGTGGTCGTACTCCTGCCACAGGAGCCCCCCGTCGCTCCCGCGCAGCTTGATCGTGCTGTACATGTCGGTGAGGTTGATGCCCGTTCCGGTGACGTAGATGTCCCCGCCCGCGTCGATCGCCATGTCGCTCGGGAAGTCCCCGCCGCCCACGCCCCAGTTGGACTGCCAGACGACCGCGCCGTCGTCCTTGTCGTACTTGACGACGACGTAATCGGGGTGGAGCGAGCCCATCACGCCGTGGATGAGCACCACGAGGTCCCCGGCCGGGTCGAGCGCCACCGACTGCACCGAGTCCTGGGAGTAGGGCGCGAACGCCGGCCCGTCCCACACGCGGACCCACTGGACCGCCCCGGCCGCGTCGAGCTTGAGGATGAGGGCGTCGCCGCCGTCGCCGGTCGTGCTCCCCCCGATGTACACGCCTCCGGCCCCGTCCACGGCGAGCGCGTGCCCGGCCTCGGACAGGCCCGGCCCGCTGCTGTAGATCACCTCGTCGAGCATCGCGCCCGTGACGCCGTCGTACCTGAGCAGCAGGACGGCGGCGAAGAAGTTGCCCCCGGGCGTGTTGCCGGTCACGTGCACCACGCCGCCCGGCCCGAGCGCGACCGCACGCCCCTGGTCGTGCCAGTTCCCCGGCCCGTCGTAAGCGCGCGACCAGAGCACCTGGCCCTGCGCCGAGATCGCGGCCGTGAGCACGTCGCTGTACGACAAGGGCCCGCCCGTGCCGGTGATGTACGTCACGCCCCCGGGGCCGACGCACATCCCGCCCATCCCGGCCGAGAGCGAGGTGCCCGCGGGCACGGAGGTCACCCACTCGGGAGTCAGCTGTGCACGAGCGCCGGAGGCCGCCGCGGCCAGCGCGACGCAGGCGATCCGGAAGCTGAAAGCGGAGGGAAGCATCGGTCACTCCTCGGTGGTCAGAGCGGAGGGAAGAAGGGTCGGTGGATGCACAAGTCCTTGATCGGGCCGGGGAGGGAGCGAGCGCGGGTCGCGCCGCGCCGCCCGCGGCGTGTGGATCGATCAACACCCCAGGGCGAAGGCGGTCTGGAAGCAGATGTAGTCGTTCACGTTCCGCTGGCCGTTGCCATCGCAGTCGGCGTACGGGTCGCCGACCGCGAACTTCGTCTGGAAGCAGATGAAGTCGTTCACGTTGAGGGTGCCCGACCCGTCGCAGTCCGCGTAGCAGCTCTGGCCCGCGTTGATGTGGATCGCCACCGTCGCGGAGCTGTTCTGGAAGCGCAGGTCGCGCGCCACGACCCGCACGCGCGCGTCCGGGATCCCCACGCTCGGCGGCAGCTTCCAGGCGTACCCCGTGGTGCTCCCCGGCAGCCCGCTCTCGACCGTGTGCCACGTGCGCCCCGCGTCGTAGGAGGCCTGCACGTCCAGCGCGCGCACGCCCTCGTCATCCGAGGCCGTCCACGCGATCGGGACCGTCCCGCCCCCGGAGAACGCCTGCCCCGGCGCCGGGCTCGTCAGCTGCACCACCGGCGGCGCATCGCCGATCTC
>CAYWOF010000091.1:0-9991 GCA_964459825.1 uncultured Phycisphaeraceae bacterium
CGTCGCCGATGTCGAGGATGGAGACGTCGAAGGTGCCGCCGCCGAGGTCGAAGACCGCGATCTTCTCGTTCTTCTTGCGATCAAGGCCGTAGGCCAGGGCCGCGGCCGTGGGCTCGTTGATGATGCGCTCGACCTTGAGGCCGGCAACCTCGCCGGCGTCCTTGGTGGCCTGGCGCTGGGCATCGTTGAAGTAGGCCGGGACGGTGATGACCGCCCGCTCGACCTTCTCGCCCAGGTAGTCCTCGGCCGTCTTCTTGAGGTCCTGCAGGATGAACGCGGAGACCTGCTGGGGCGTGAACTCGCCCTGGTTGACCTTGACGTGGACGAAGTCCTCGGGCCCGCCGACGAGGGCGTAGGGGACCTTGCTCTCCTCGTTGCCGCTCTTGCCGTAGCCGGTCTCGCCGGTGGCCGAGACCTCCTTGCGCCGACGCCCCATGAACCGTTTGATGGAGTAGACGGTGTTCTTGGGGTTGGTCACCTGCTGGTGCTTGGCGGGCTGGCCGACCAGGCGCTCGCCCTTGTCCGTAAACCCGACGACGGACGGCGTGATGCGGTTGCCCGAGGCGTTGATGAGCACCTTGGGCTGCCCGCCCTCCATGATGGCGACCACCGAGTTCGTGGTGCCCAGGTCGATGCCGATGATCTTGGACATTGCGATTCCCTCGTTTGGGACGGTCCCCCGCCCTCTCGCCTGGGGGATGCAAGCGCAGTGCCAGTTCCATGGAACCCGGACGGGGCCCGTGCGGCCGGCGCGATCCCGGTGAACCGCCGGAATCGGGTGGGTGCGGGTGCGGCCTGCCGTTCTGGCAGGCCAGCGATCAAAGACGTGGATTCACGGAAAGCCAGCACGCCGAGAATCGCGGACGCGAGCCGGCCTCAGCCCCGGCCGGGCGGATGAACGTGCTTCCGGGACGCGAACTGGTAGGCCGAGGCCATCCCCATCAGGACCCAGAACAGGTTGTGCTTCGCGAGCAGGCCGCGGTACGTCGACCTCCAGACGTCCCGCTCCCACTCCCAGTCGCGGACGGGCCGGGGGTAGTACTCGCTCAGGAACGTCGCGGGGAAGGCGACGACCATCAGCACGAGAAGCGAGAGGGATGCGGCGACGAGTCCGAGCCGGACCGACCCGACGCGCGCCGCGCGGACGCCCGCCATGCCGATGACCACGCCGACGGGCCAGCTGAGCCAGTCGTACCGGGTACCCAGGAACCAGGCCAGGCCGATCCAGAGGAGGGCGCACGCCAGGGCCGCCGAGACGGCCGCCGCCACGCCGCGCTGTCCCCGGCCGATGCGTCCCTCCGGATTGGGCGGGGCGAGGGGCGGGAGGGGACGGTTCGGAACGGCGGGGCGATCGTGCCCGAAGCGCTCGACGAGCCAACGCCCGTCGCCATCCGCGTCGAGCGGCCCGCCGCCCTCCCCTCGCGGGCCGTTGGTGTGCGCGGCGCGATAGTCCGCGATCGTGCGCAGGTAGGCGACCAGCCGTTGCTCCAGGTCGGCCGTCCAGCCGAGGCCGAGCTCGGTGTAGAGCCGGCGGAGCTCGCCGATCGGGTCGGCGACGAGGTCCTGGTAGCGGACCTCGGCCACCTGCCCGGGGGGCAGGTCCCGGGACTCGGCGTCGTACTTGCGCTCGGTGGCGACGAGCTCCGCGACCAGGCTCCGCTCGGTGTCCTCCGGCGGAAGGGACCCCTGGAGGTGGTACCGGCGCGCCCGGTTGAGCATGGAGAGGTTCGAGCGGATGACGGGCGCGGGGTCGCGGCTGATGTGGATGAACCGGACGCCCGCGCCCCCCCACTCGGAACCGGGTGACCCGAGCATCGCCGCGAGTTCGCGGACGCGCGCCGTGTGGCTCGGGCTCTTGAGCAGCAGCATCCGGCGGCGCGCCAGGCGCGACATCTTCCAGAGGAACGCCCACGTCGTGCGACGCCAGCGCGCCAGCTCGGGCCCGCTCAGCCCCTCGAGCGTGTGGAAGCGCCGGTAGAACGCGTGCATGCGCGGGAGCACAAGGCGCCCGGGCAGGCCCGAGGCCACGGACCAGTTGTTGACGGCGAACTCGTCCTCCGCCGGCCACTCGGGCCCGAACGCCATGTCGTCCATGAGCCGCTTGTTCGAGACGAACGGGATGAGGAGGAACCGGAGCACGGCCCAGCTCAGGACGAACCCGCACGGAGCGAGGGTCTGGTACCAGCGAGGGGTGAACGAGCGCGGATCGCACGCGAGGAGGTAGTGCAGGTGCGTGGTGCCCGAGCGCGGATACCCCAGCACCACGATGGCGCCGGGAGGATGGTGAAGGCGGAGGGCCGACCGCCCGGCCATCGCCCGGAGGACCGGCCACAGGACCAGGCGCTCGGGAAGGGTGAGGACCGTCCCGATCGCGGAGGTGAAGAGGGCGAACCCCAGCCGGAGCCAGTACCGGGGATGGACCCACACCGGGGGGGCCAGGAGCATCCGCGCCCAGGCGTCCAAGGGCGCGAACGCCATGAGGTGCGGGTAGGGGGACGCCAGCCAGCGAGCCCTGGGCTGTCTTTCGGTTGGGTCGGGCATGGTCGGTACGGGGGCCGGTGGGGGCCGAGTCTAGCCCGGCCCGTCGTATGGGACGCCCCCCGCGTCGAACGCCCGGATTCTCAGGCCTGCGCGAACAACCTTGGGGCCGGCGCCGAAGGGAATGTGTGCTTTTCGGCCGGGCCGCGTTAGAGTAGAGCCTGGAGGATCCGGGATGCGTCGGGAGCGGGTGTTCGGGTGCGCCATCGCGATCGGGCTGTGCGGCGCCGCGTGCGCGGCCCAGCCCACCGTTGTGAGCCGGAGCGCCCTGCGCTCGTACTGGGCCGGCGTCGCGTCCGGACGCGCCGACATCGTCATGATCGGCGACTCCAACCAGCTCTTCGGGGGGTCGGGCTGGGACCACGGGGTGACGAGGGCGGCCGCGGGGCGCCTGCCGCTCTACGCCACCGGGCTCTTCTCGGCGGGGGAGAACCAGGGCAACGGCGCGGGCGTGGGGTACCGCTCGTACAACTTCAGCACGCTCGCCTCGGGCGCTTTCGCGTACACCGGCGCGCCGGCGGGCCTCGCCCCCTACCTCACCGCGCCCCTCATGCAGCCCCTGGGCTACGCCCGCGTCGGGGCGGGCCTGACGGTCCCCATCGGCACGAACCACGGCGCCGTCGTGGAGGCCGACTCGCCCCTGGATGTCAACGCGCGCCTGCGGATGCACCTGACATACGGCTCCTTCGCGCTCGGCGCGGGCAACTTCCGCCCCTGCATCCGGCTCCAGCAGTGGCCCTTCGGCAACCTCGCGGTCGCGCCGGTGACGCCCTCGAGCACGGGCCAGCAGGGCGTCCGGTCGACCACGCTCGATCTGCCCGCGGGCCAGCGCGACGCGGCGCTCAACTTCCGGTGGGCCCCGGCGGTGGGGCCGGAGGCCCAGCCGATCCTCGGGCCGTTCCTGGCCTACTACACCCGCGTGGAGAACCTCGACCGACCGTCGGGGATCTCCTGCCACACGCTCTACGGCGTCGGCGGGCAGTCGGCGCGCGACATGGCGGAGGCCCTGCAGGCCTGCCCCGATCAGTACCTGGGGCTGTTCTTCTCCAAGGTCCGTGAGCTGCAGGGTCCCAGCCCGCGGGTGCTCGTGCGGATCAACACCGGGCTCAACGACCGGTCGGAGCCGCTTCCCTCCGTGGGGCCCCACCCCCAGGCGCCCGGCAACAGCGCCGGGGCGTTCGCCGACAACCTGCGCGCCATCCACGCACGGGTTTCTTCGGTCTGGACCCAGATGGGCTGGCCCCCCGAAGAACTCCACTTCGTGCTCACCGTCTCCCACCCGATCGATGACCCCGACGATTCGCAGCTCGCGGCGTACCGGGGCGCGGCCGACGCCCTGACCCTCGAGCTCCCGCGCACGGCCACCGTGCGCCTCGACCGGCTCACCACCTCGTCGGAGATGCTCGCCAACGGCTGGTACTTCTCCGAGACCGACCGGTACCACCTCGCGGAGCCGGGCTACGAGAACCTCGCCCAGCGCGAGATCGACGCGCTGCTGCGCTGCCCGGCCGACTTCGACGAGTCCGGGGCGCTCGACGTGGGGGACTTCATCGCGTTCCAGACGGCCTTCGCGATCGCGGCCCCGCAGTCGGACGTGAACGACGACGGCGCCCTGAACGTGGGCGACTTCATCGCCTACCAGACCCTCTTCGCCCTGGGTTGCCCTTAAGTGCCGCCCCTGCGCGCCGGTCGCCGCCCCTACGATCGCCTCGATGTCCCTGGCTTCGGCACCGACCTCCGCTTCCCCCGGCACCGCCGACCCCGGCCTCGACGCCATCCGCGCCAAGGTGGAGGCGGGTGAGCGACTCTCGCTGGCCGACGGCGACCTTCTCTACACGACTCCCGATGTCTGGACGGTCTGCGAGCTGGCCGACCTCGTGCGCCGGCGCCTGCACGGCGACGTGGCGTACTACAACGTCAACCGCCACTTCAACTACTGCAACGTCTGCGCGCTCTCGTGCAGGTTCTGCGACTTCTACGCCAAGGCGGGCGATGCCAAGGCCTACACGCGCACGCTGGACGATGCCCGCGCGGAGGCCCGCAAGGCCGTCGAGGCGGGCGCGACCGAGATCCACATGGTCGGCGGCCTGCACCCCACGCTCCCGTGGGACTACTACCCGGACCTGGTCCGGGCGATCAAGGAGACGGCGCGGGACCTCGGCTCGGACCTGCACGTCAAGGCGTTCACGGCGGTGGAGATCGTCCACCTCGCCCGGATCGCCAGGGTCTATCGCGGCGCCAGCGACCCGACCGAGGCGGGGCGGGCCGCGCGGATGGAGGCCATCCGCTGGGTCCTGACGCGACTGATGGACGCGGGCCTGGGCTCGCTCCCGGGCGGCGGGGCCGAGATCTTCGACGATCGCGTGCACGACGAGGCCTTCAAGGGCAAGATCCGCTCGGACGTCTGGCTCGACGTGCACCGCGTGGCGCACCAGCTTGGACTGAACACGAACGCGACGATCCTCTACGGGCACATCGAGGACCGGCGGGACCGGCTGGTGCACATGGACATGCTGCGCCGCGCGCAGGATGAGGCGCTGGCGCGGAGCGGTGTCGAGGTGTCGGGCAGCGGTGTCAAGGTGTCAAGGTGTCAAGGTGTCGAGGGCGCGGAGGAGAGCGACGCGGGCTCGTCCCCCCAACACCTGGACACCTCGACACCTCGACACCTCTCCTCGGGCCGCTTCCAGTGCCTCATCCCCCTGCCCTTCATCCCCGACGGCTCGGCGCTGGAGCGCCTGCCCGGCCCGAGCGGGCTCGAGAACCTGCGCACGCTGGCCATCGGGCGCCTGATGGTGGACAACATCCCGCACGTGAAGGCGTTCTGGATCATGCAGACGCTGGGCATGGCCCAGCTCATGCTCCAGTGCGGGGCCGACGACATCGACGGGACGGTGGTGTGGTACGACATCACCAAGGTGCCGCAGGGCCAGGCCGAGGTTCCCACGCACCAGGAGGTCACCGTCCCCACGCTGCGCAAGGCGATCCGCGAGGCGGGGTTCCGGCCGGTGGAGCGGGACACGCTGTACCGGCGGGTCGAGCGCGCCGGCCGCGCGTGGTCCGCCCACCCCGCGTAGCCTCCCGCGCGAAGGAGATTCGATTGGACCGCCGCGACGCGCTCGCCGAATCCGTCCTCACCTGCAAGCAGCTGCTGGCGCGCTACCTCGCCGGGTTCGACGAGACCACGCGCGTGCGCCAGGTGCCCAACCTCCCCAATCATGTCGCGTGGTCGCTGGGCCATTGCGCCCTGACCATGCAGCGGGCCACCGAGAAGCTCTCGGGGCGCGCGTTCCCGCCCGAGGACAGCCCGTTCCTCCCCGGCGCCACGCGCGGCGACGCCACCCGCTTCGGGGCCGAGGGCGTGGCCCTGGGTTCCAGGCCCACCGACGACCCGACCGCCTACCCGAGCCTCGAGCGCGCCCGCGCGATCTTCGACAGCGCCTGCGACCGGCTGGCCGCGGCCGTGCGCGCGGCGCCCGACGCCCGCCTCGACGAGACCATCCCCTGGGGCCAGATCCAGCTCACCGTCCAGGGCGCGATCGCCCGCATGATCTTCCACAACGGCTTCCACTGCGGCCAGATCGCCGACCTGCGCCGGGCGCTGGGGATGAAGTCGATCTTCGCCTGACGGGTTTCGCGCCGGCGCCCCCGCGCTCACAGGGCCGGAGCGGGCTCGAACCGCTCGGCCCAGTCGCCGTATCCCGTGGTCCGGAGCGCGCCGGCCCCGCAGGCCGCCGCCAGCTTCGCCTCGATCTCGGCGCTGAGCCCGTTGCCCCAGCGTGCGAGGCTGGCCTCGTGCGGACGCGAGTGCTCTCTGGTCTGCTCGTCCCCGTACCCCTCGTGGTGGGCGACGCGCCCGTAGTCGATCATCGCCGGCTCGAACTCGAGGCCCAGGAACTCGCACAGCGCGCGCGCCTCGGCCTCGGGCTCGGCGCACAGGCGCTCGTAGCCGACCCGGCGCGAGCGCTCCCCGTGACGCTCCAGGAACCCCGCGAGGAGCTGCACGTCCCGCGCCACGCCCTTGATCTGGTCCTCCGGGCGCTTGCTCCCCAGGTGCTTCCAGGTGTGGCGGGACCAGAGCGTCCCGCGCGGGTCGCGGCAGAGCACGATGAACCGCGCCATCGGGAACAGCGCCGGGAGCGCCGACGCGATCGTCAGGTACAGCGGCGTCTTGTCCACGAACCAGCGGGCCCCCGCCGGCATCCGCGCCGCGTAGAACCGGCCCGCGAACGCCCGGCAGCACGCCATGAACCCCTCCTGGTCCAGGTGGCTCTTCAGCGCCGTCGCGGCCTGCTGGGGGTTGAAGTGCGGCGTGGCCCCCAGGCCGTCCCACAGGTTGAGCAGGGGGAGCAGGAACCACGTCTCGGCCGGGGCGTGCACGCGCGAGTGGCTGTCGAGCAGCTTGCGCAGGAGCGTCGTGCCGCTCCGGAAGGCGCCCAGGACGAACGCCAGCCCCTCGCCCCGTGCCAGTTGTTCGGCACGCTCTTCCACGGGGGACTTATCGGCCGAACGCCGCCATCCCCTAAGCTGTTTCACACGCCCCCCGCCCGATCGGCCCGACCCGAACCCAGGCGCGAATCGACACCATGAGCCGGATCCCCGCCGTCGCACGCTTGAACAAGTGGTCCCGCCGCCTGCACCGCTGGGGCGCGATCCTCGGCGCGCTTCCCATCGGCGTGATCCTCGCCACCGGGCTGCTCCTCCAGCTCAAGAAGCACTGGGGGTGGGTGCAGCCGCCCACCCTGCGCGGCCAGGGCGGCCCCCCGTCGCTGGGACTCGATCGCATCCTCGAGATCGCCTCCGGAGTGCCCGAGGCGGCGATCGCCTCATGGGACGACATCGATCGCCTGGACGTGCAGCCCGGGCGGGGGATCGTGAAGGTCCATCCCCGCTCGCGCGTCGAGGTCCAGATCGACACGGCGACGGGCCGGGTGCTGCAGGTCCGGCGCCGCCGGTCCGACCTGATCGAGTCTCTCCACGACGGGTCGTACTTCCGCGCCAAGCTCCCCGTCTTCCTGCCCGCGGGGATCGTCCTGCTCGGGCTGTGGTGCAGCGGGCTCTACCTCTGGCTGCTCCCGCACTGGGCCCGTCGCCGGCGCCGGCGCCGCGTCGCGCCGGGCGCCGCGTGACGCCACGGGTCAGTCCCGCCGGGCCCGGGGCCCGTCGGCGCGCACCGGCTCGACCTCCGCCTCGCTCGCCGCGGCCACGTGATCCACGGGGAGCTGCGCGAACTCGCGCAGCTCCGCGGCCGCCTCGGTCGGCGCGCCCCGGCCCGCGCTCCGGTTGTGCCGGTGC
This sequence comes from uncultured Phycisphaeraceae bacterium, assembly GCA_964459825.1. Taxonomy (GTDB): domain Bacteria; phylum Planctomycetota; class Phycisphaerae; order Phycisphaerales; family UBA1924; genus CAYWOF01. The sequence goes on from CAYWOF010000091.1 coordinate 7,831, forward strand.
TGCACGAAGAGGATGACCCCGGCGCCCGCGATGGCGATCGTCCCGCTGGCCCACTGCCCCGGGCGCAGCACCTCGTCGAAGAGCCAGAGCGAGCCCAGCGAGACGAAGAACGGCTGGAGCTGCACCACCCCGGCCGAGACCGCCAGGCCCAGGCGCTGGATCGCGAAGTAGTACCCGACGTGGCCGAAGGCGATCCCGATGAGCGCCGAGACCAGCAGCAGGACGAACTGGGTGCCGTCGAGGTCCATCGCCCCCGCGCCCGCGTCGCGCCCGAGGAAGAGCATGAGTCCGACCATGCCGACCGCCGTGTACAGGCTGATGGCCGCGAAGGACTGGATGGCGTTGATCCCGTGCATGAAGTGGCGCACGGCGAGGGCATAGCCGGCGAAGCCCGCGCCCGACGCGATCGCCATCACCACGCCCGAGAGCGTGGCGCCCTCGAACACATCGTGCCCCAGCAGGATCGTCCCCAGCGTGCCCCCCGCGACCATGAGCACGCCCAGCAGGTAGCCGGGTGAGCGGATGATGCGGCGCTCGGCGGAGAAGAGGACCGCGGCGCCGATGGTCACGAAGACGATGTTGGAACGCAATCCGAACGACAGGAGGCCCGGCTGGATCCGGTAGTGGGCCTCGCAGAAGACCGCCTGCGACGCGGTGTTGATGACGCTCGGCACGACGGCCGCCACCCACAATCCCGCCGGGAGCGAGCGACCGCGCAGACCAAGCAGGAGCACCGGCAGCCACACCAGCGCCGAGAACCCGTAGCGCCAGCCGTTGCTGGTCCAGCTGTCGATCTGTTGGGGGCCCGACGCGAAGTGCTTGAGGAACAGGGGGATGCTCGACCAGCCCAGGAGGGTGGCCACCACCGCGAACACGCCCGCCGCTGAACCCCGCCGCCCCGATGGCATCGCCCGCGCTCCTTGCCGGCACGGGTCGATCGCGATTCCCTTCCGCGTGCGCGTCCCGGGGCCGCTGGTGAGGGCAGGGTAGCCGCCGGCGCGGGCGGGTGACGGGAGCTTGCGGCCCCGGCCGGGGGACTGGACGAGGAATCCCGGGCACTCAGCGCTGGGGGATCGCGTCCCGCAGGGCGCTGGCCACCCAGTCCGGCAGGCCCGCGGCCGCGGCGCGCTCGGTGGCCGCGCGGGCGCCGTCGAGCGCCCCATCGGCCTGCATCAGCATCGCCACACCGAGCCAGGCGGAGGCCGAGCCCTCGCGCGCCGCGTGGGCGGTCACCGCGTCGAGAAGACGCTTGACCCCGGCCTCACGGTCGGGAAGCAGCCCGGGGTTCAGCACGCGCCAGGCGAGGTTCGGGTCCGTCCGGTAGGCGGCCTCGATGGTGATGAGGCCCTCGCCCGTCTGGCCGCTCTCGACCAGCGCCAGGCCGAGGGACCGGCGGGCATCGGCGTCGTCGGGGTACTGATCGAGGTGCCCGGTCAGGACGCGGACCGCGCTGGCCGGCTCACCGAGGGCTAGGTAGGTCTCGCCCAGGTCGCGCCCGCTCGAGGTGTACCCCGGCGCCGGTGCGGGCGCCGACGCGATCACCACCGATGACGAGTACGCGGGCCCCGAGGAGTAGGTGTAGACGTTTGTGGTGTAGATCGTCGTCTCCCCCACGGTGTCGTAGCACCAGACCGGATCGTTCCAGCAGTACCCCACGTAGACGGGCCGGTACGGCGCGCACCAGCCGTAGTACCTCCACGGCCGGTACCACCCGCAGTCCCAGCTGCTCCATCCGACCGACCAGCCGTGGTAGGGCCACGGGTCGCACCACGGGTCGTACCACGAGTAGTAGCCGCCAAAGCCGATCGAGAAGCCGAACCACCAATCCCCGTCGTCATCGCACCCATCCCAGCCGTGGTGGCCCCAGCCGCCGGAGCCGTGCCAGCCCGAGCCGTGGCCGTGCGACCAGCGGTCCTTGAAGTGATCGCGGCGCCAGCCCTCATCGCGCCACCGGTCCGGCCCGCCGTCCCCGCCGTCCGTGCGCAGGCGCCGGCTGAAATCCGACGATCGCTGGTCGGTGACGCGGGGCGCGCCAGACCCCGTCGCGCCGCCCCCGCGCCCCGCGGCCGTGGGAACCAGAGGCGTGCTCGAGCGAACCAGCGGCGAGCCCCGCGGAGACGAGACGCGCGAGACGCCCGGGCCCGAGACGCCCGGCGTCGAG
>CAYWOF010000092.1:0-9966 GCA_964459825.1 uncultured Phycisphaeraceae bacterium
GCCACCACGCTCCTGCGCCTGGGCCTCTCCGGCCCCCGGCGCCGCGTGGACGCGGTCCTGGATCGGCTGGCCGCGCCCGCCGGGCCAGCGTGGTTCGACCAGGCCCTCCGGAGCCTGCCCGCCAACTCGCCCGGGCAGGCCGCCGAGCAACTGGCTCGCGGCGCCGCATCGCTCGAGGCGCTGCGCGCCTGGAAGGAAGCCCACAAGCGGGTGATGCTGGCCCCCGGCGCGCCGGAGGACCGCGCCCGCGCGGTCCTCCTCTACTACCTCTGCATCGCGGCCGCCGCCGTCCACCACGGAACGCTCATCACGGCCCAGAAACGCGACGAGGTGGAGGAGGCCCTCCTCGACCTCGCCGCGGCCCTGCCCGAGCCGTGGACCTCGCTCGCGGCCCGGGCCGGCGCGAGGGGCGCCTGAAAAACCGGGGCGCCCCTTCGGCCCAAGGCGACCGAAAGGGCGCCCTCGTGTTTCGCCCAGCGTCGGGGGGTGGGGGGGCGGTCAGTCGAGGTCGGGGTTGAACGTGATCGTGACGAACGCCTGGGACCCGTCGATGATCTCGAACTTCACCGATGCCGACCGGAGGTTGTTGTACTGCACGTAGACCTCGTACGCGCCATCCTCGAGCGGCCGGATGTGGGCGACCCCGTTCCGCCCCGTCCGGATCGGCCGGTAGGCGGCCTCCTCGGGGGCGTCGAGGCGCACGAGGGTCAGCGGCATCCCCGCGAGGGGCTCGCCGGTCCACGGGTGCGTGACGGCGACGGTCGCGGACCCCCCGCACAGGATCGGCTGGATGTCGAGCGCGCTCGCGCCCGCGGCCGCCGGCACCGGGGCCGAGGCGGCGGACACGAGCAGGGCGGCGGACAGGGCGGCGGTCAGAGTCGTGGTCTTCATGGCTTTCTCCTTGGTGGGGGGTGTCCGAACACCAGGAGCAAGACGCGAAAGGTGCGGATGTGCGCGCCAGGGACGAGTTTTTCTTCGGGTCGTGCTTCTGATCTCCCTGCTCGTGGCCTGGCCGCGACCCCGGCCTGGGCGCGCCCCGTCACGCTTCGCGCAGTACGACCCCTATGCCGACTGCGACGCTCACCCGCACGAGCGGGCGTCGACCGTCACACCGGGCGGCAAACCGGCGCGCGCCAGATCGGGCACGATCGCGCCGTGGCCGAGGCGCCGAGGCGGCGGGGCCGTGTGGTAGACTGACGCCCAGGGGTTCGGAGGCCCGGCCCATGGACGGCCCGTCAGACACCGACGTCACGCGCCTGCTGGCCGGCGCGGCCGGCGGCGACCCGCGGGCGGTCGACCGGCTGCTGCCGCTGGTGTACGAGCAGCTGCGCCGTGCCGCGCAGGCACAGATGGCCGGGGAGCGGGCGGGGCACACGCTGACGGCGACGGCGCTGGTGCACGAGGCGTACGTCCGGCTCGTGGGCGGCTCGACGACGCCGGCGGGGGGACGGGCCCAGTTCTTCAAGGCCGCGGCAGAGGCGATGCGGCGCATCCTGGTCGAGCACGCCCGGGCCCGGGCACGCGTGAAGCGCGGGGGGGATGGCGAGGGGCGCCCCGCCCGGCGCGTGCCGCTGAGCGTCGCGGACCTGGTGGATGTCGAGCGCGATCCGGAGGAAATCCTGAGGCTGGAGGACGCGCTGCGGCGCCTGGAGGAGGAGGACGAGGACGCCGCGGCCGTCGTGCGGCTGCGGTTCTTCGCGGGCCTGAGCGGCGACCAGACCGCCGAGATGCTGGGGCTGTCTCCCAGCACGGTGGACCGGGAGTGGGCGTACGCGCGGGCGCGCCTGTTCCGGCTGATGCGGCCGGAGGGATGACGCCGGGTCATGATCGAGAACGGCCGGCAACGCGTGAAGGAGGTGTTCGACGCGGCGCGCCGCATGGCGCCGGGCGAGCGGGGGGCGTTCGTGCGCGCGGAGTGCGGGGCCGATGAGGCGTTGCGCAGCCGCGTCGTGGAGCTGCTCGCCGACCTGGATGCCGCCGGAGAGTTCCTGGACGCGCCCACGCACGGCCCGCCCGACGCGGGGGCCGGGGTGCCCGAGCGCCCCGGCACGCTGATCGGCCGCTACAAGCTGCTCGAGCCGATCGGCGAGGGCGGGTTCGGCGTGGTGGTCCTGGCCGAGCAGCGCGAGCCGGTGACCCGCAGGGTCGCGCTCAAGATCATCAAGCTGGGGATGGACACCAGGCAGGTGATCGCCCGCTTCGAGGCCGAGCGCCAGGCCCTGGCCCTGATGGACCATCCCAACATCGCCCGGGTGCTCGACGCCGGCGCCACCGACACCGGCCGGCCCTACTTCGTGATGGAGCTGGTCCGGGGCGAGCCCATCACGCGGTTCTGCGATGCGCACCGCATGCCCGTGCGCGAGCGCCTGGCGCTGTTCATGGACGCCTGCCACGCCGTGCAGCACGCGCACCAGAAGGGCATCATCCACCGCGACCTCAAGCCCTCCAACGTCCTGGTCTCGCGGTTCGACGACAAGCCGGTGGTCAAGATCATCGACTTCGGGATCGCCAAGGCGACCGGGGGCGCGGGCGCGCCGGGGCTGACGGACAAGACGCTGTTCACCGAGTTCCGCCAGCTCATCGGCACGCCGGCGTACATGAGCCCCGAGCAGGCCGGCCTCTCGGACCTGGACATCGACACGCGCAGCGACATCTACGCGCTGGGCGTGCTGCTCTACGAGCTGATGACGGGGACGATGCCGTTCGACGCCGCCCGCCTGCGGAGCGCGGGCTTCGACGAGATGCGCCGCATCATCCGCGAGGAGGAGCCGCCGCGCCCGAGCACGCGGATGAGCCGCGGTGCCAGGGTGTCGCGCAAGCAGGGGATCGAGGTGTCAAGGTGTCAAGGTGTCGAGGGTGAGGCGACCGATTCGGGCGCCCTTGACACCTCGACACCTGGACACCTGGACACCTCTGTCCTGGCCTCGTGCCGGCGCACCGACCCTCGGTCGCTGGCGCGCTCGCTCCACGGCGACTTGGACTGGATCGCGATGAAGGCGCTGGAGAAGGACCGCACCCGCCGGTACGACACCGCCAACGGCCTGGCGCAGGATGTCGAGCGGTACCTCAGGCACGAGCCGATCCTCGCCGGCCCGCCGAGCCGGCTCTACCGGGCGCGCCGGTTCATCCGGCGCAATCGGGGGATGGTCACGGGCGGAACGCTGCTGGCGGGCGCGCTGCTCGCCGGCCTGGCCGGGACCACCTTCGGCCTCGTTCGGGCCGAGCGCCGCCGGGCGGAGGCGGAGGCGGCTCGCGAGCAGACGCAGAAAGTCTCGGACTTCCAGGCCGCGATGCTGAGCGACCTCGACGCCGAGGCCATGGGCCGGATCATCAAGGAGGGGTTCCGCGAGCAGGTGCGCGCGGCGCTGGAGCGCCAGCACATCGGCGAGCCCCCGGACCGGCGCCGCCGAACCCCGGAGGAGGTCGAGGCCAAGCTGGCGGCGTTCGACGAGCGCGCGAACGCGGCCCACGTCGCGGACGTGGCCCGGCGGCTGATGGACCAGCTCGTGCTCGCCCGGGGGGCCGAGGCCCTGGACGGCCAGTTCGGCGACCAGCCGCTGGTGGAGGCCCAGCTCCACAGCGCGATCGGGAGCGCGTACCAGTCGCTGGGGCTGCGCGCCCAGGCCGAGCCCCACCTGCGGGCGGCCCTCGAGATCCGCCGGCGCGAGCTGGGACCGGACCACGAGCTGGTCGGGGACATCGCGTGGGAGCTGGCCGTGCTCCTCGGCGTCCCGGGCCGGTGCGAGGAGGCCCTGCCGCTGATGCGCGCGGCGATCGACATCCACCTCAGGACCTGCCCCGGCGAGTGCGCGAAGCTGGCCGACGGCCTGTTCAACATGGCGCACATGACCGAGTTCACGGGTGACCTGGCCGAGGCCGAGCGGCTGAGCCGGGAGTCGCTCGCGATGCGTCGGAGGCTCGTCGGCGATGGGGACGCCACGGTGGCCAACGGCATGAACGCGCTGGCGCGGGTGGTCGAGAAGCGGGGGCGCGCCGACGAGGCCGAATCCCTCAACCGCGAGGCGCTGGCCATCGCGCGCGCGGCGCACGGCGATGAGGATCCCATGAACGCGCGGATCCTCAACGACCTGGGCCTGGCGGCCCTGGGGCGCGACGACCCGGCGGCGGCCGAGCCCCTGGCCCGCGAGGCCGTGGCGATCGAGCGCCGGCTGACGGGCGATTGGGACCCGCTGCTCCCGACCATGCTGCTCAACCACGGCATCGCCCTCGAGCGCACGGGCGCCAACGCCGAGGCCGCGCAGGTCTACAAGGACGCCATCGCCCTGCGTCGGCGCGGGGCCGGCGACGACAACGGCGAGGTCGTCACGGGCCTGACGAGGCTGGCCAACGTGTTGCGCGCCCAGGGCGATCTGCCCGGCGCCGAGACCTGCTGGCGCGAGGCGCTGGCGATCCGGCGCCGGTTGCACGCCGCGAGCCCGAACGACCCGGCCCTGGCCGGGGCCCTCGGGGCTCTGGGCCGGGCCCTCGTCCAGGGAGGCAAGCACGCGGAGGCCGAGCCGATCCTGCGCGAGTGCCTGGCAGTCGGCGAACACGCCGTGCCCCCGGATTCCCCCGAGTATTGGCACCAGGCCAACGTGCGCAGCATGCTCGGTGTCGCGATCGCCGCCCAGGGCGCAGCGCTCATCGAATCGGACGCGCCCGCGGCGATCCAGCGCTTGGCCGAGGCCGAGCCGCTGCTGCTGGAGGCCGCCGGGTGGCTGACCCGGAACGCCGGCTACATCCCGGAAGCGGCTCGGACCCCGCGCCTTCGCGAGGCGCTCGGGCGGGTCGTGCGGTTGTACGAGATCTGGGACACCGTCGCGCCCGCCGGTGGCAAGGCAGAGAAGGCTGCCGAGTGGCGGGCGGAATTGGAAAGGCTCACAGGACCCTAGACGGCTCAAGCGGACGTACCCCGCCCGGCGCAGCCCGGGCGGCCCATCGACCTTCAGAACGAAAGGAGACGGAAGATGCTGTCCTCCTCGCGATCGAGCCGGGCGCGTTCCACCGCCTTGCCATCAGGCTCCCCCGACTGCGACGCCTCGGGCGCGCTCAACGTCAACGACGCCATCCGCTTCCAGACCAGGTTCGCGCTCGGGTGCTCGGCGGTGTCGCGGTGTCGAGGGAGGGCGGACGAGGCTTGCGTCAACTGATCGTGGTCGTCGGGGGGTTTGAAAGGCCTGCCATGTCGCGCGTATCGGTTCTGGCGTTCGTCGCGCTGATGGCATCCGGCGCTCCCGAGGTCGGCGCCCAGTGCTCGCCCCAGTGGCTGCCGACCGGCACCATGAGCATCAGCGGTGCTGTGCACGACTTCGCGATCTACAACAACGAGCTTGTCGCAGGGGGCGGTTTCGCGAGCGCCGGCGGGCAGCCGGCGAACAACATCGCCCGCTGGAACGGATCGAGTTGGGCGCCCCTCGGGAGCGGGACGGACTACGACGTGTGGGCCCTCGCGGTCTACCACAACGAGCTGATCGCGGGGGGCTTGCTCACCGCCGCTGGGGGGCAGGCGGCGAGCTACATCGCCCGCTGGAACGGCGCCGCCTGGGCGCCGCTGGGGACGGGGGTGGAGGGTGTCGTACGCGACCTTGTGGTTTACAACAACGAGCTCATCGCCGCGGGCGGTTTCGCGATCTCCCGCTGGAACGGCTCGGTCTGGGCGGCCTTCGGCACGGGGATGAAGGGATTCCATGCATCCCTTGCGGTGTATAACAACGAGCTGATCGCGGCCGGCGATTTCACCCTCGCCGGGCAGCCCGCCAACATCGCCCGCTGGAACGGCTCGGCCTGGGCGCCCCTGGGAAGTGGGGTAGGTGGCTTCGTGCCGGCTCTTGCAGTCTACAACAACGAGCTGATCGCGGGGGGTTCGTTCACCACCGCCAGCGGGCAGGCGGCGAACCTCATCACCCGCTGGAACGGGTCGGCGTGGGCATCCCTCGGCAGCGGCATCACGGGCCCCTGGTATCCCATCGTTCTTGAACTCGAGGTGTACGACAACGAGCTGATCGCGGCGGGACGATTCTCCACCGCCGGCGGACAAGCGGCCAACGCCATCGCCCGCTGGAACGGCTCGGCCTGGGCACCCCTCGGCAGCGGTATGGGCGCGGCGGGAGGGGGGCCATGGGCTCCATGGGTTGAGGGCCTCGTGGTCCACAACCACGAGCTGATCGTGGGAGGCGCGTTCGACGCTGCCGGCGGGCAACCCACGGAGGGTTGGGCCCGCTGGGGGTGCGCCTGCTATCCCGATTGCGATCACTCGGGCGCGCTCAACGTCAACGACTACATCTGCTTCCAGACGCAGTTCGCGCTCGGTGACCCGTACGCCGACTGCGACGGGAGCGGCGCCCGCAACGTCAACGACTACATCTGCTTCCAGACCAGGTTCGCCCTGGGATGTTCCTGAAGCCCGCCCGGCACGGGCCGCGCGGTCCATCGAACTCGAACGCAAGGAGACGGACGATGCTGTCCTCGCACGACCATGCCGGGCGCCCTTCGACCTTCGCGGCCGTGTTGGCGGCCCTGCTCGCCATCGGTGCCGCCACCTCCGGGGCGACGGCGCAAGGCAACGGCGGCGGCGGGGGGGGCGGCGGCGGGAACACCGGCGGCGGGACGATCTACTTCATCAACGGCGCCGGCAATGGCTACAACACCAACTACATGTGGAGCATGACCTCCGGCGGGAGCAGCGTCACGCAGTTGCAGTACTGGGGCAACTTCAACGTCCCGAGTCGGGCCCTCCACAACGGCCATCGCTGGTATCTGACCACGCTGAGAATTCCCAATGAGTACTACGGCGACGGGGTCACCCAGAGGTCCGAGGTCTTCGCCCTCCGCGGCGACTACGACACGGTGCTGAACAACAACGCCGACACACGGGTCCAGCTGACGAACGACCCCACGCTCCAGCCGGCATTCGGGTGGTTCCAGGGGATGCACTGGCTGCCCGGCGACGGGGCAGTCTCGTTCAAGGCCCGGCGCTGGCTGGGCGCCGAGCCCGTCGAGGGGGGGCTCTACACGGCGACCCTGGTTTATCGCGCCGACGGGAACATCCTCGGAATCGCCGCACAGCCGACGGTCCCGACGCTTTCGTTCGCGCTGGGCGCCGACGGCTGGCCCGCGTTCGGCAGGCACACCTGGGGTCTCTCCACCACCCAGGTGGCGTACATCGACAGCCCCGAGACCGGGCTGTGGGTCGCGGATCTCGCCACCGGCGCCCGGACGCGGATCTACGCGGGGAGCGTCGGCTACCTCGACTGGTCGCAGGATGGCACGAAGATCCTGTTCGGCTCGGGGACGATCCGCACGATCAAGCCCAGCGGCACGGGGCTGAAGACGGTCCTCGGTCCAAGATACATCAACAACGTGTGGGTGAGCGGCTTCGGTCACGCGTACTTCTCTCCCACGGGGAGTAACATCACCTGCGTGGGAATCATGAACCTCGCGGGAGGGGGGATTGACAACGACGTCATCCGCGCGACCTCCACCGGCGGCGCGGTCACCAACCTCACGAACACACCGACACTCGTGGAGGTGCCGGTGGGGTGGCGGTAGGGAGATCGGTATCGCGGTGTCGTGGTGTCGTGGTGTCGTGGTGTCGTGGCGAGTTTGGGCTCGGCGAAGGGTGGGTGGATTGGAGGGCTGGTCATGTCACGCGTATGGGTTCTGGCGTGCGTTGCGCTGATGGCATCCGGCGGTGCGGAGGTTGGCGCCCAGTGCCAGCCCCAGTGGCTGCCGACGGGCACGGGGACGAACGGTGAAGTGTGGCGCTTCAAGGTCTACAACGGCCATCTGATCGCGGCGGGCGATTTCACGACCTTCGACGGCCAGCCCGCCAACCGCGTGGCGCGCTGGACCGGATCCGCCTGGGCGCCGCTCGGCGAGGGCATGGACGGTACCGTCCGCGATCTTGAGGTCTACAACAACGAGCTGATCGCCGCGGGCGACTTCGGCACCGCGGGTGGCCAGCCGGCCAGCTTCATCGCCCGCTGGAACGGCTCGGGGTGGGCGCCGATCGACGCGGGGCCCGACGGGAACGTGCACTGCGTTGCCGTCTACAACGCGGAACTCATCGCGGCGGGCACGTTCGGATTCGCGGGCGGCCAGGAGGCACGCAACATCGCCCGCTGGAACGGGTCGTCCTGGGCGCCCCTGGGGTTGGGCCTGAGCTGGGTCACGGACGCGTTGATCGTCCACGACGGCGCGCTCTACGCGGGAGGCCGGTTCACCCTCGCCGGCGGCCAGTCGGCCAACCTCGTCGCGCGCTGGAACGGCTCATCCTGGGCGCCCCTCGGCTCGGGGATCGCCAACCTGACAGGGTTCGAGGGGGTGTTCCGCTTCGGCGTCTACAACAACCAGATCGTCGCGGGAGGCGCATTCAGGGTCGCTGGTGGGCAGACCGTCAACCACATCGCCCGCTGGAACGGCTCGGCCTGGTCGTCTTTCGGCAGCGGCGTGGGCCCCAACTGCAACGACCCGTGGTGCAGGTGGGTCGGACCCGTGGCGGTCTACCGCGGCGATCTAATCGCAGGGGGCCAGTTCACCACCGCCGGCGGGCAGCCGGCCAACTACATCGCCCGCTGGAACGGGTCGTCCTGGGCGCCTCTCGGCCCCGGCCTCAATGACGCCGTGAGCGCCCTGTTCGTGCACAACGATGAACTGCTCGTGGGCGGGGTCTTCACGGCCGCCGGCGGCCAGCCCTCGCACTACTGGGCCCGCTGGGGCTGCGCCTGCTACCCCGACTGCGACGCCTCCGCCACCCTCAATGTCAACGACTACATCTGCTTCCAGACCAGGTTCGCCCTCGGCGACCCCTACGCCGACTGCGACGGGAGCGGCGTGCGCAACGTGAACGACTACATCTGCTTCCAGACGAGGTTCGCGCTGGGGTGCTCGTGAGTCGGTGTCGCGGGATGTCAGGACAACTCAGCGGATAGCGAACAGCCGGGCGACACGCTCGAGCGAACGGGCCCGGCGGCATGGGGAGTCGCGTCATGAACATGCGTGATCGAATCGCGCTCGGCACGATCCTGGCGTTGGAAGGGGTTGCCACGTCGGTCTCAGCCCAGCCCACGGGCTCCGTCGTGGCGTGGGGATTCAACCTCCCATCGCCCAACACCGGCTTCGTGGAGATCGCCGGGGGCGGGGACCACAGCCTCGGGCGCAAGGCCGACGGCTCGGTCGTCGCGTGGGGAGACAACAGCGACGGCCAATGCAACGTCCCGGCGCCCAACAGCGGGTTCGTGGCGGTCGCCGCGGGCGGGCATCACAGCCTGGGTCTGAGGTCCGACGGCTCGATCGCGGCGTGGGGACGGTCGCAGAACGGCCAGCTCAACGTCCCCGAACCCAACAGCGGCTTCGTCGCCATCGCGGCGGGCGATCTGCACAGCCTGGGGCTGAGGTCCGACGGCTCGATCGCGGCGTGGGGGCAGGCCTTGGGCAGCCTGCCGGTGCCAAACACGGACTTCGTCGCGGTGGCGGCGGGCAAGTACCACAGTCTGGGCATCAAGGGGAACGACGGCTCGATCAGGGCGTGGGGGATGTGCTTCCAGGGGCAATGCAACGTTCCCGCGCCCAACAGCGGGTTCGTCGCGGTCGCGGCGGGCATCGAGCACAGTGTGGGCCTGAAGGCCAACGGCACGGTCGTGGTGTGGGGGAGCAATGCGGAGGGACAGCGCAACGTCCCGCCCCCCAACACCGGCTTCGAGGCGATCGCGGCGGGCGAGTATTTCAGCATGGGCCTGAAGGCCGACGGCTCGATCGTGGCCTGGACCGCCGGCGGCTGCGGACAGTCCGGCTGGCCGCACTTCGGGCAGTCGTGCGTCCCGGCGCCCAACAGCGGCTTTGTCCGCCTCGCGGCGGGCTACTGGCACGGCCTGGGCCTGAAGGCCGATGCCTGCTACCCCGACTGCGACTCCTCGGAGCGTGTCCCATTCATAGTTGGAAGTGGATGGCGGCGTAGTTGAGTCACGT
>CAYWOF010000093.1:0-5893 GCA_964459825.1 uncultured Phycisphaeraceae bacterium
CGACACCCCCGCGCTCGCCGCACCGCCCCCACCCGTCCCGCTTCCCGACGGCGCCGGCGCGCCCGCCCCCAGCCCCGAGGGCATCCCATGAGAAACGTGTCATCGCCCGCGCGGCTCTCGATGGCCGCGAGCCTCGTCCTGTGCGCCGGCTCGGCCCTGGCACGGCAGGATGCGCCGCCGGCGCCCGAGGCGCCGGCCCCCGCGCCGCAGGCGCCCGTGGAGTACGGGCCCGACGGGCGCAAGGTCCTCAACGGCGAGCCCAAGCCCCTGGCGTTCAAGAACGTCACGGTGGAGCAGATGATCTCCTTCATCGTGGAGGCGACGGGCAAGGTGGTGATGCCCCAGCAGGACGTGCTCACCCGCCGGATCACCGTCTGGAACGACAAGCCCATCCCCCGATCCGAGGCCGTGGACCTCGTCTTCATCGCCCTCCAGCAGAACGGCATCGCGGTGATCGAGACCCGCGAGATCATCCGCCTGCGCGACGTGGCCGAGGTCAAGAAGGGCGATGTGCCCGTCATCGGGCCGGACGAGTCCGTCCTCGGGCGGACGGACCTGGGCGTGATGGCGGAGAAGGTCTACCGCCTCAAGAGCAACACGGCGGAGGCCTTCGGCGAGGTGGTGAAGAACGCCGCCCCCGACTACGCGACGCTGAGCATCGATGAGGAGTCGAACCAGATCGCCGTGATGGGCAACATCGCGCTGCTGCAGCGCCTCGAGAAGCTGATCACGGCCCTGGATAGCCCGAGCTCGGGGGCGCTCGCGACCGAGACCTTCCGCCTGCGCTACTCCGACGCCGAGAAGATCAAGACCAACATCGAGGAGCTCTTCGGCGGAGAGGCACGTTCGACCGGGCAGAATCGCAACCAGCAGAACCAGGGCCGGGTCCAGTTCTTCCCCGGCCAGCAGCCCCAGCAGCAGGCCGCCAGCACCGAGTCGCTGCGCGTCACGGCCAACACGCAGCAGAACTCGGTCACGGTCGTCGCCGAGCCGGCGATCCTGGAGCAGATCCGCGAGCAGATCGAGAAGTACTGGGACCTGGAGCTCGACCCCGAGCTGGTCGTGCCGAAGATCTACGACCTCGAGAACAGCGATCCGGTGAAGGTCAAGACGCTGCTGGAGGGCCTGTTTGGTCGGCCCACGGGCGTGACCCAGACCGGCGGCGGGGGCGGGCAGCAGGGCGGACAGGCGTCGTCCGCGGCCACATCCGGGGCCGGACGCCTGGCCGGCCAGTTCTCCTTCCAGGCCCTGCCCGAGCAGGGGCGCCTCGTCGTCGTCGCCAAGAGCCCCGACCACATCCAGGTGATCGACGAGATCATCGCCAATCTCGACAAGCCCCAGTCCGTGGGCCTGCCCGCGATCATCGAGCTCAAGCACGCCTCGGCCGAGGACCTGGCCGAGCAGCTCAACACGCTCCTGTCGCAGGATGGCACGCTGGCCCAGATCCGGCGCGCCGCCTCCGGCCTCAGCGAGTCCACCTCCACCACGAGCCCGTTCGCCCAGGACCAGACCGCGACCCAGGACGGCCAGGCCGCGGACCAGACGACCTCGCCCGACATGATCGCCTTCTGGTGGCAGCGCTCGCGCCCGCCCACCGACAAGCAGAACGCCTCCAATCTCGTCGGGCAGATACGCATCGTGCCCGTCTGGCGACAGAACGCCCTCATGGTCCTCTCCCCCCCCGAGTACCGCGCCGCCATGGTCCAGCTCATCTCGGACCTGGACCGGCCCGGGCGCCAGGTGCTCATCTCCGCCATCGTCGTCGAGCTGCGCAACGAGGATGTCACCGCCCTGGGACTGCGCTGGTCCAGCTCCGCCATCGCTCCGACCAACCCGGACAACGCCATCAGCGCCGGCCTCAACGCGACCGGAACCGAGAACAACTTCCTCGGCTCGCTCTTCGACACCTCGGTCCTCAACGCCAACGTGGACCTGAACGTCCTCCTCCAGCTGCTGGCCCAGAAGACGAAGGTCAACATCCTCAGCGAGCCCAAGGTCTTCACCAGCGACAACCAGGAGGCCGAGTTCTTCACCGGCCAGGACATCCCCTTCATCACCGAGACCCAGCCCGACTCGCAGGGCGACCTCATCCAGTCGTTCGACTACAAGGCCGTGGGCATCCAGCTCCGCGTGCGCCCGCGCATCACGGTCAAGCGCGATGTGGACCTGCGCGTCAACCTCGAGCTCTCCTCCATCGTCCCCGGCCAGACCCTCTTCGGCGGCGCCATCATCGATCGGCGCGAGACCACCACCCAGCTCATCGTCCAGAACGGCCAGACCATCGTCATGTCGGGGATCCTGCGCAACGAGGACACGGACATCGTGCGGAAGGTCCCCATCCTCGGGGATGTTCCGATCGTCAAGTGGCTCTTCCGCTCGAAGGAACGCACCCAGGTCCAGTCCGAGCTCCTGCTCTTCATCACGCCCGTGGTGATCGACAACACCGGCGCCCTCGACGAGCTCAACGCCCCGTACCGCGAACGCCTCAACGAGCGGCGCGAGCAGCTCGGCGTCGAGCCCGTGGACCCGCCCGCGCCCGCCGCGACGACCGACCCGTCGGGCCCCGGCTCGGGCGCCGGGGGAGGTTGACCGTGGGTGGCCATCGGCCCGCGCTCGGGCGTGCGCTCCGGCGCGCGGGTGCCGCGCTGGCCCTGAGCGGGGCCCTGGCGGGCTCCCCCGGGTGCGTGACGGAGACCCATCCCGTCTCGAACGCCGATTCCGCGCCGCGCTCCCCGCGCCCCAGGCCCGGGACGCCGGCGCCCACCACGGACCTGCCGCAGGGCCCCCTGGCGAGTCCCGCCGCGGCCGCCACGCAGACCACCCGCCTGCGCGTGGGCGTTGTGCCCCTCGGCACGATTCCCTACGACGGCCAGGTGCTCCCGCTGGTCTCGCCCGATGGGCGGTTCCTCGCCGTCCAGGAGGGCGAGGCCCCGCCGTGGGAGGTGCTCCTGGCCCGGCCCGGAGCGGTCGCATCCCGGCGCACACGCCTGGCGGTCTACGACATCACCTCGGCGCCGATCCGGCGCGTCGATCCCGGCGAGCCGCTTCCCGCCGGGCTTGTGCTGGGACGGGCGGCCGACCACGCGGGCTTCCTGGTCGAGCACCCCCGCGAGGATGGGTCGCGCTGGATCGGCAGGGCGGCCTGGGTGTCCGGGCGCGTGGAGTGGCTGGTGCAGGGCGCGGACTGCAACGCGCACGCGATGCTGACGGCCTCCGGCGACCTGCTCTTCACCCGCCAGCGACCCGGCGAGCCGGCCGTGGCCCTGATCTGCCGGACCCGCGATGGCGTCGAGTCCGCGATGGGATCCCCCGACATCGCCTACGCGATGCCGATGGCCACGGCCGATCCAGCGTACGTCTACGCCCTGCTCCGTTCCGAGCGCGGCCTGGAGGTGGAGACCGTCCGGCTCTCGGACGGCGAGGGCGGGCCCGTCCGACTCGGGGCGATCTGGGATTCGTACCGGCTCGACGGGTCCGGCGAGGCGGCGTTGGCGTACCAGGTCGGCGCGAGCGTGTCCGGACCGCTCCCCCGGTCCGAGCTCACCGAGGGCGCGGCGGCGTGGACCCGCCCGCCGCAGCCGCTCATCCTGGTCCATCCGCGTCTGGGGCGCCTCATCGCCCTCTGGCCCGTGGATGGGTCGGTACAGCTCCTGGCGCCCGGCTCGATCGCGGGAGTGCGCGATGGCAGGTTGATCGGGGATGGGTTTCTGTGCACGACGCCGGAGGGCCTCGTGTTCTCCCGTGCCGGCCGGGGCGCGGGTCCCGCGGGCGTGGGCGAGATCGATGCCCCGACCCGGGTTCTCGCGTCGGCGTACGTGGCGCGAGCGACCACAGACCCGCTTCGCCCCTACGTCCTCCTCGGTCCGTCCGGGCGCGACCTGTCGCGCCTGGAGGTGGCCATGCTCACTCCGGGCGAGCCTCCGGGGTAGCCCGCGCGTTCAAGGGCCCGGGCGTTCCCGCCGATGCGTTCGCGTGGAACTCCACGGAGTATTGTCGAACCCGGGCCGTTGCGCTAACGTCTAGAGGATCGCCCTGGTGCGTGTGTGCCGGTCGCGGACCGATACGTCCTGGAGCGGGGAGGGGCACGTGGAAGCCAGTTCGTTGCGAGCGCCGGCCCCGTCCCGCCCCGTGGTCGTCCACTCCGGGCTTGGCACCGTCGAGTCGCCGGCGAGCGTCGGTGGAACCGAGCGCCGGCGTGCGCCCGTCGATTCCCAGAGCGTCTGGCACGTGCTGCGGACGCGAAGCCGCCAGGAGAAGGCGCTGGTGGCAACCCTGGCGGGCGTGGGTTATAGGACGTTTCTGCCCTTGGTTCGCCAAGTCAAGTACTACGGGCACCGGCGGCGGGTGGTCGAGCGGCCGCTCTTTTCTTCGTATCTCTTTCTCTGGGGGCCGATCGAGGCGGCCTACTACGCCGTAGGTACCAAGCGGGTGGCCGGTCTGATCGAGGTGAAGGACCAAGCCCGCCTGGAGTGGGAGTTGGCACAGATCCGGCTGGCGCTCGACGGCAATGCCGAGCTGAGCCCGTACGGATACCTCAAGCAGGGCACAAGAGTTCGGGTTACGGGAGGTCCCTTCATGGGGCTTGAGGGATTGGTCGATAGCGACGTTCGTCAGGATCGGCTTGTCCTGCAGGTCCAGGCGTTGGGCCAGGCCACCAGCCTTGAGATCGACGCGAGCCTGCTGGAGCGGATCGGGTGACCGGCCCCGGAGTTCTCGGATCCTGAGCCGGCCGCCAGTTTCGAAGTTTGTTTGGGAATCGCGCTCGCTTCGTGCGCGCGACGGGGGCGAAGCCTGGCCCAAGGCGGCCGGGGACCCCCAAACTCCTACGGCCGGCTGTGCGGCCCGGGCAAGCCGGGTGGCCCACGCAGCGTTGATCGATGGGTCAAACGGCGGAAACTTGGCCGCGCGGGCTCGCGCCGGGCTCGCTAAATTGCAGACTCCTCTCCGGACGGTATCACCCGGTTGAGGAGCGAGGCGTGAAGCAGCGCACGAACCGTGTTCGGGGTCGATCCATGAAGTTCCGGAGGATGGGTCTGGCGGCCGTGAGCCTGCTGGCCGTGGTCGGCACGGCGAACGGCCAGGCCACGACCCGGGTGCCCACCAACCGAGCCCCCGCGGCACGGCCGGCCGTTGAGCGGCTGGTGGTTTCGCTGCCCAACGGGCGACGCGTCGTGTACTTGGTCTCCAACGGCAAGTCGCGACGCCCGGAGGTACAGAGCAGCGGAGGTTCGTCCGGCGGGACCGGCCGGCTTCCATCCACGAGCCGGGTTGTGACCGGGCGCGACGGGCGCCCCGTGTCGGCCACCACTCCTTCAGGCGGGGCTTCCGGCGGCACGGGATCCGGCTCAGCGGGGTCCGGGAGTACCTCGGGCGGAAGCGGATCCGGCTCGCCCGCGCCGAGCACGCCGGGAGGGTCGTCGGTCCCTTCCAATCCGGAGCCGGCCCCGGCCGAATCGGGCGTGACGCCCGAGCCGAGTGCGCCGGCGCCCAGCACGCCCGCGCCCGGTGCGCCCGCTCCCGGCACGCCCGCGCCGAGCGAGCCCGGATCTTCCACGCCAGCGCCCGGAACGTTCGTCACCCTGGCGCCCGGGTCGGGCTTTGGCGGACCCACGCCCGAGCCGGCGGCCGTCGGTGAGACCACCATCCCCGGATTCAACTGCAAGGCGATCGCCCGCTGGGATGTCGTGCCGCACCAGACGATCTCGGGCCAGTTCAACGTCGGGGTGGTCGCGTTCCACATGAACGAGATCGAGCGGGTGGAGTTCTCGCTCGAGGGCGGGACGTGGACGCCGGTCTACGAGATGGAGCACAACCCGCAGACCAACGTGTGGGAGTACACCGCGACGATCGACGCGGGCACGCTGCCGGACGGGCCCTTCGAGGTGCGTGCCGT
>CAYWOF010000093.1:5903-9916 GCA_964459825.1 uncultured Phycisphaeraceae bacterium
CGCGGGTCGGGCAACCGCGGGTCCTGGAGCCGCTTCTCCTGAACGCCAACTCGGGAGGAAGCCTGGACGGTGTGGCCCGGTACGTGTCCATCATGAAGGCGGTCCACTCGATCCACCAGGCCCAGGGCGGGCGCGCGGATAACGGCGCGGTGTACCTGATGGCGGGCGATCACGAGTGGGGGCGGTACTCGAGCGCGCTCGAGAGCCGCACCGAGGACGCCTGGCTGACGATCCGCCCGGCGCCGGGGCTGACGAGGGAGCAGGTGCGCATCACCTCCGCGTCGGACGCCGCCGGGCTGAAGCTGGCGCTGGTCCACGCGAAGGACCTGACGGTGTTTGAGACGAAGCTGACGGCCTCGGGCACCAACCCCGCCATCTGGCTGGAGGGGTGCGTGATGCGGTGCGCGCAGCCGGCCACGCAGGTGATCTTCGCGCCCGCGCAGATGTGGGCGGGCGGCGTGTTCGTCACGGATTGCGAGTATCGAGACACGTTCCGAGCGGCGATGGGGACCACGATCGTGCGCAACACGCTCATCGACGGCGTGGGCGCCGACGCGCTCCGCATGCCGAAGCTGGTCGCGAACGTCGAGATCCGGAATGTGCTCCCGGTCGGTCGGGCGGCACACCGAGACATCTGCCAGTTCACGGACAGCTGCGAGAACGTCATCGTGTACGGCCTGCGCGCGGTGGAGAACATCAGTGCGCAGGGCATCTTCGCCCGTCGGGCTACGAACAATCCAGGGGGCCGGATTGTCGGGGCGGCCTTCGTGAACTACCTCGTGCGTCCGATCAACCACTACGGCCAGTGGAGCATGCCCGCCGACCACATCCTCATGTGGCACTTTGAGTTCCTCGGCCGGCCCTTCCGATTCCGAGAGGACGGAGACGGCCTCCCCACGCACCTCTCCAACATCAGCGTGCGCAACAGCGTGTTCGAGAAGTTCAACTACTACGCGACCACGCCGGCCACGGCGGCGCTGAGCATGGACAACAACCACTTCATCCGCGACGGAGGGTTCGGCACACGTGCCACGGCGGGAGATCCGCTGTTTGCCGACGCGTCGGCCGGCGACTTCCGTCCCATGGCCGGCTCTCTCCTCCGGAATCGCGTGTCGGTGGTTCTGGTGCCCGGTGACCTGAGCGGCGAACCCGTGCCGGAGCACGGGAGCATCGGAGTCCGGCAGCCCTGACGGATCCGGTGCCGTGACCTCCTGATCAACGATGGCCGCGGCGGGTCTGCAACCGCCGCGGTCTTCCCTCTCGGCGGGTTGCGACCGATCGTCGGGTCGGGCGCGAGACGAGCGTGAGCCACAGCGAGCCCAAGACCGATCCGGTCATCGTGATCGGGATGCACCGCTCGGGCACCACGATGGTGACCCAGATGCTCGAGCGTCTGGGTCTCTTCGTCGGCCGGGCGAAGGATGACAACTGGGAGGCGCACTTCTTCCGGCGCCTCAACGACTGGGTCCTCTGGCAGTGCGGCGTCTCATGGGACGAGCCGGTCGGATCGCGATGGCTGGCCCACGCGCCGCGGGTGCGCGAGCAGGCGTGCGACTACCTGGAGCTCTCGCTCCGCTCGCCCCGGGTGGTGTCCTACCTGGGAGCCGCCCGATGGGCTCGGGCCCGGACGCCGTACCGGTTGGCCGAGCCCTGGGGCTGGAAGGACCCGCGGAACACCTTCACGCTGCCGCTCTGGATGCAGCTGTTCCCTCGGGCACGGATCGTCCACGTGTTCCGACACGGCGTGGATGTCGCCAACAGCCTCTGCGTGCGTCAGGTCGCGTCGATCGAGCGCAAGGTCGCCAGGTACCGCCGGCGGCGCTGGCTGCACCGCTTCGCGCCCAAGCGCGCCCGGCTGACCGAGTCCCCCCGGTGCACGACGCTGGAGGGCGCGTTCTCGCTGTGGGAGGAGTACACGCGCCAGTCACGACTGGAGGCCGCGCGCCACGCCGATCGGGCGATGGAGATCCGCTACGAGGACTTCCTGGCGAGTCCGCGCCCTCACCTGGAGCGGCTCGCCAGATTCTGCGGGCTGCCCGCCGACGATGGCGCGATCGACCGCGCCGCCGGCCAGATCAAGCCCGAGCGTGCCTTCGCCTACCGCAGGAAGCCGGAGCTGACCGAGTTTGCGCGCCAGGCAGGCCAACGCCTCGCGGACCTCGGCTACTCCGACCAGGACATGCCGGCCGGGACGGAGCGGCTCCGACCCGTCGGGGCGGGAGAGCGCCCGTGAGTTCCGCCCTCGCGTCGCCGGCGCAGGCCCGGGGCACCCCTCCGAGGCTGCCGGACTTTCTGTGCATCGGCGCGATGCGCTGCGGCACCACCACCCTCTGGGAGATGCTCCGGCGTCATCCCCGGGTGTTCATGCCCGAGCGCAAGGAGATCCACTTCTTCGACAACCGGGACGGCCAGTACGACGCCGGGCTCGGCTGGTACCGGGAGCAGTTCCGCGCCGCCCCAGACGGGGCCGTGCGGGGCGAGTTCTCCCCCGCCTATATCTTCGTGGAGGAGGCCTGCGAGCGCATCCGGGCGGCGTTGCCCGACACGAGGTTGGTCGCCATTCTGCGAGATCCCGTGGCCCGGGCGTGGTCGCACTACTGGTTCAGCGTCCGCCAGGGCCACGAGACGCTCTCGTTCGAGCGGGCCCTCGACGGAGAGGCGGATCGCCTGCGCACGGGCACCTCCATGGACGTCCGGATGTTCTCCTACGTCGCCCGGGGGCGCTACCTCCAGCAGCTCCTGCGTTTCGAGCGGGCGTTCTCGCGCGAGCAGATCTGCGTCGTTCTCTTCGAGGACCTGATGGCGGACCCGGTTCCCGTCCTCGCGCGGGTGTGCGCCCACATCGGCGTCGAGGCGTCGGCGCTGCCGCCGGAGGCGGGGACCGCCTCGCGCAATCGCGCCGTGTACCCCCGATGGGCACGACTGCACGTGGCGGCCAAGCGCGCCCGACGGTGGGGATCGAATCGTCGTTCGCCCCTGGGCTGGGCCGTGCGGGCCCTGGCGGGGTCGTGCATCCGGATCAACGATGGGCTGGCCCGCCCGCCGCGCATGCGACCGGAGACGCGGCAACGGCTCCTGGACGAGTTCCGGGATGGCAACCGCGCGCTGGCCGCCTGGCTCGACCGACCGCTTCCCTGGCCCGACGCCTGACCCATGCCCCGCCAACGCACATTCGGGCACGCGATCAAGTGGGCGCTCGTCATGAGCTGGTGCAACCGCGGCATCACCACGGTGGTGATGTTCGTGATCGCCGCCATCCTCGGGCCGGCGAGCTTCGGCACCGTCACGATGGCGGCCATCTACATCGCCTTCATCCAGGTGTTCCTCGACCAGGGCTTCACGGTCGCGCTCATCCAGCGCAAGACGCTGGAGCGCGAGCACCTGGACTCGGCATTCTGGATCAACCTGGGGGCCAGCGTCCTGCTCGCGGGCGTCGCCGTGGGGCTGAGCGGCCTGTGGGCCGCCGCCAACGGGGATCCCCATCTCCAGCCCATCATCATCGCGCTCTCGGCGCAGATCCCGATCCAGGGTCTGAACATCGTCCAGAACGCCAAGCTGCAGCGCGACATGCGGTTCAAGAAGCTCGCGGTGCGCACCAACGCCGCGTCCATCGCCGGCGGCGTGGTGGGAGTCGGGTCGGCGCTCGGGGGCCTGGGCGTGTGGTCGCTCGTCGCCCAGCAGCTGACGAACTCGGTGGTTTCCTGCGTCCTGCTCTGGTCGCTGGGCGGCTGGCGTCCCGGCTTGCGATTCTCGCGCCGGCACGCGCGCGAGATCATCGAGTTCTCCGGCGCGGTCTTCGTGGGAAAGGTCGGCCAGTTCACCAGCCAGCGGGTGGATGCGCTGCTCGTCGGGCTCTTCTTCGGGAACGCCGTGGTGGGCATGTTCCGGATGGCGGATCGACTCGTCTTCACCGTGCTGGACGCGACGAGCCGGTCCATCCGTCTGGCGGCGTTCCCCCACATGTCCCGGCACCAGGACGATCAGGTCCGCCTGCGACAGGCCATCCGCTCCGC